>CAZZVG010000413.1:0-5942 GCA_964657295.1 Iningainema sp.
TCCCTAATTTGACGGGCGTTCTTCAATCACACGGTCAATTAAACCATATTCCTTAGCCTCTTCAGCGGACATGAAAAAGTCACGATCCATGTCTTTTTCAATCTTCGCCAAAGTTTGACCCGTGTTTTGAGCGTAAATTCCATTCAGTTGGTGACGAATTCGCAGAATCTCCCTAGCTTCAATTTCGATATCAGTTGCTTGCCCGCGAGTACCACCTGAAGGTTGGTGAATCATAATTCGCGAGTGAGGCAGTGCAATTCGTTTGCCTTTCGTACCGGCAGCCAACAGGAATGACCCCATTGATGCTGCTAGACCAACACAAATCGTTACTACATCTGACTTGATGTGTTGTATTGTATCGTAAATCGCTAAACCAGAGGTGACCATACCACCTGGAGAATTTATGTACAATGATATATCCTTACCTGGATCTTCAGAATCCAGATACAACATCACGGCAATAATTTGGTTAGCAATTTCATCATCAATGTCTTTGCCCAAAAAAATGACACGTTCCCGGTAAAGACGATTGTAAATATCAATCCACTGGGTATATTGGTCCCCTGGCATCCGGTAGGGAACTTTAGGCACACCTATAGGCATTTTTGCGACTCCATTTATAAATATAGATGAGGAAGTAAATCAGTCCTGAGTCCCTAGTCAGCACTGATTAAAGGACTCCAGCAGGTATTGGGGGATGTGCGAGTTCTTCTTTCTCAAAAACTCGGTCAATCAAACCATATTCTTGAGCTTGATAGGGAGTCATGTAAAAGAGGCGATCCATATCCTTCTCAATTCTTTGGTGGGTTTGACCTGTGTTGCGAGATAGGATATCTAGCATTGTCCTCTTATTTGCCAGAACTTCCTTAGCACGAATTTGAATATCTGTTGCTTGACCTTGAGCGTAGCTCTTCGGTTGGTGCAGAACAATGGAAGAGTTAGGCAAACTGGCACGACAACCCTTTGTCCCCGCACTAAGTAACATCGCTGCCATGCCCAATGCTGAACCAATACAGATGGTGTGGATGGCGGGTTTGATGTATTTCATAGTGTCATAGATGGCAAAGGCTTCTGTTTCAAAGCCGACAGGATCGCCGCTATAACCGGAGGTGCCAGTAGAGTTAATGTAGATTTTAATCGGTTTTTCTGGATCGTCTGACTGCAAATAGAGCAGTTCGGCAACGATCAATTCCGTGACAGCAGCTACCAGTGGCATCCCAAGATAGACAATCCGCTCCTTCAACAGTAGGGAAGGTAAATCTGGTGGCGGTGTGCGGTAGAAGTTATCTCCGTAATAGGGGGCTTGAACAGCCTTGATGGGGGAAATGTCCATAGCAACTGTTGCCTGAATAAATACAGTTAGTTAACTGTAATACATCCTAGCGCGATGCTAGCTTTATTGGAGGTGCGGATTTCTCGCTCTTGAGCAGGAAACTTCACATGACTCGACGGCTTGGTTAGGATCATCTGTTAGGAATGCTATATATCTTAGATAGGAATTGTGGTTTATGAAGGTTAGCTTGCAGCCTGCGCTAAATGATGGTAATTTGGATGTCAATCAACGTAATACTCAGCGTCAGTTGGCAATTTCTGTGGCAGCGATCGCCGAAAGTTTGGATCGTCGCGTCCCACTGAATTTATGCTTAATTCTTGATCGCAGTGGTTCGATGAATGGGAAACCGTTAGAAACTGTGAAGAAAGCGGCAAATAATATTGTTGATCGCCTTAATCCTGAGGATCGTCTCAGTGTTGTCGTTTTCGATCACCAAGCTAAAGTCTTAGTCTCGAATCAAGTTATTGAAAAACCCGAACGGATCAAACAGCAAATTAACCGCATTAATGCAGATGGAGGCACTTCAATTGATGAAGGATTGCGTTTGGGCATTGAAGAATTAGCGAAGGGAAAAAAAGAAACTATTTCTCAAGCTTTTTTATTAACTGATGGTGAAAACGAACACGGTGATAATAATCGCTGTTTGAAATTTGCCCAATTGGCGACTAACTATAATTTGACTTTGAATACTTTGGGATTTGGGGATAATTGGAACCAAGATATTCTAGAAAAAATTGCCGATGCTGCTGGCGGTACGTTATCTTTTATTCAACAACCAGAGGAAGCAGCTGATGCGTTTGGTCGCCTTTTCAACCGGATGATCACGGTAGGATTGACGAATGCCTATTTGCTATTCTCTTTAGTGCCGAATGTTCGGTTAGCTGAACTAAAGCCTATTGCCCAAGTTGCCCCAGACACAATTGAATTGCCAGTGCAACAAGAAGCTGATAGTCAGTTTTCAGTGCGCTTGGGAGATTTGATGAAGGATGTGGAACGCACAATTCTCGCAAATCTTTATATCGGGCATCTACCAGAAGGCAGACAAACTATTGCCACTTTGCAAATCCGCTATGATGATCCTAGCCAAAATCAAACTGGGTTACTTTCAGAAAAAATCCCAGTTGAGGTAAATGTTGTTCAGGTTTACCAACCATCTCCTGATAGTCAGGTGCAACAATCGATTTTGGCATTAGCAAAATATCGGCAAACGCAACTGGCAGAGGCAAAATTGCAACAAGGCGATCGCGCTGGTGCCGCAACAATGCTTCAAACCGCTGCCAAAACTGCGTTGCAAATGGGAGACAAAAGTGCAGCAACAGTGTTGCAAACCAATGCCACTAGCTTGCAAGCTGGACAAGATTTATCGGAAAGCGATCGCAAGAAGACTCGGATTGTTTCCAAGACTGTTTTGCAAGATCCATAATTGATGGGGTGGGCGTATCGCCTGCCCTATTTGCTATTCAGTTAATATCCCAGTAGCAGTACTAGTGTATAATATCGCAAAATAAAAAGTAAAAAATAGAATGAAAACTACAGGAATTCATCATGTAGCAATTATTTGTTCTAATTATGAACAAGCAAAAAAGTTTTATGTAGAAGTCTTAGGTTTTTCTATTGTTCAAGAGACTTTCCGGGAGCAAAGAAATTCTTATAAATTAGATTTACGAGTTGGACAAAACTCTCAAATTGAGTTATTTTCCTTTCCTAATTCTCCTCAAAGAGCCAGTCAGCCTGAGGCTTGTGGCTTAAGACATCTCGCTTTTGAAGTTGATGATATTGAACAAACTGTTCTAGATTTAATTTCAAAAGGTGTCGAGGTAGAAAACATCAGGATTGATGAAGTGACAGGTAAGAAATTTACTTTCTTTAAAGATCCTGACTCTTTACCTCTTGAAATTTATCAGCGGTAGAGCCAGCAAATAATATCTACCGCCTACCCATTCTAGAGATGCAAAAAAGCAGCGCGTCTCTACACTGCTTTAAAAATTTTTTTGAGTGCTGATGGTTCTATTAAATCATTGTGATTTCCATAATCAGTTAAAGCAAATTGTATTTGTAGCATCAGACGATCTCGATGAGTTGGTACCATTGCCTTATGAAAGCAAAATGTATCTTCCGCAAATCCAAAGCCAGCTTTTCCACAAATAGGTAATACATTTTCAGCACCGTAAAAGTCAATAATATCCTGATCGGAACGTCTTCTGAATAACGATAGCAGATGAGCAAGCTTCTTCTTGTTATGACTGCCGCGAACGCAAACGTGAGCACCATTATCTAAATCAACATCAACGATATAAAAGAACATTTTTAAGAAATAATAGTCATCTAGATCGTAATGAAAAAAATAAGCACCTTCTTTAGTAGTGTTGTCTGTTGAAAGAAACGTCATTTTATCTACAAGAAGATGCTTATCTTGTTCATTTACTGCAAATAACCACCAAAGACGAGTTCCTGTCAACACAGGAGAACCGCCTAAATATTTAGCGGCAAT
This sequence comes from Iningainema sp., assembly GCA_964657295.1. Lineage (GTDB taxonomy): Bacteria > Cyanobacteriota > Cyanobacteriia > Cyanobacteriales > Nostocaceae > Rhizonema. The sequence goes on from CAZZVG010000413.1 coordinate 3,825, forward strand.
TTCCAGTAAATTTGGATCGTTGGTAAGTTTTTTAATAGCTGTACAGAGCAGATTACTATTGAAATAATCTCCACGTTTAAAAGTTCTCCCAAGCTTTGCCTCTGCTTTTTCTTTCTCAGAGTAACAGAAGCCAAGGGAGTATTCTCCATCGCCGTAACAATTTGTGCTACTAGCAAATTCTTGTATTTCCTGTAAAATATCTTTTGGCAGCTTAAGTCCTAAATAAAAGCTTTCTTGCTTTAAAGATTTGACAACATCGTCTACATTCATCTCCGGGAAAAGCGAATAGTTTCCTTTATTATTTTTTTTAATTGAATGCGGTTTCAAAAAAAAGTTTTTCAAAAGAGGAACATTCTTAAATCGACTAGTAACAAGCATGACAAACCATCTAGGATTTTCTACACGTTTCTTTAAGTATTGATAAATCTTTAAAGAAACTCTTGTCACAAAATTCTGGTTAACTAAAGGTGTTGTCATGTATCTACTGATTTGAATTTTCTGAGATCTCCTATTAAACAGATATATTGAGCTAATTTCAACAAGTATATTGACAGAAAAATTAAGACTTTAAAAACCTTTTAAAGAGAAAAAAAAGCACTAAAAAACAAGATTCCCGACTTCTCTAAGAAGTCGGGAATCTGTAGTTATTATGACTGTTTTTTTATAGCAAATTAAAAAAGAAAGAACTTAGAAATTAGCAATTTTTAAAGGGTATTTTTTATCTGAATCGGAGTCGTTGACATTTAACTCTAAACAAAATCGGTGCAGGTTGACTGCACCGAATACAATGTTTTACTCTAATGAAACGTACCATTTTTCTATGCTAATGCTGAAGCTTGAGGTTTGGCAAAAATCATTCGTCCTGCTGAAGTCTGTAAAGAACTCGTTACAACCACTCGGACTTCGCCTCCCACATAAGGACTGCCTTCCTCAACGACAACCATGGTACCGTCATCTAGGTAGCCAATTCCTTGGCTGGGTTCTTTGCCTTCCTTAAGAATTTTCAAGTCTATGTTGTCCCCTGGCAAATAGTTGGGACGAACTGCATTCACCAAGTCGTTAACATTTAAAACAGGAACTTTCTGGACGCTGGCGACTTTAGACAAATTGTAGTCATTTGTCAAGAGTGTAGCGTTAATTTCTTGGGCAAATCGCACTAATTTTGCATCTACTGTGGCAATATCGTCATAATCGGCTGGATTGATCACGATGCGATCGCTATAAGCTGCTTTGACGCGGTTAAGAATTTCTAGTCCTCGCCTTCCTCGTACCCGCTTCTGATCTTTGCTAGCGTCTGCAACTTGTTGCAATTCTTGCAGGATAAACTGTGGTACAATTATTTGCCCCTCCAAAAATCCTGTATCTAATAGTGTTTCAATCCGACCATCGATAATGCAACTGGTATCTAAAACCTTAGTAGCAGCAGGTTTGAGAGTTCCTTCTGCTACTAGTGTTTCTACGGTATTGGGATTAAGGAGTCTTAGTAAACCGCGTCCGTGGGTATCGGCTAAATTCATGCCAGTATATGACAGAACTATGCTGCCAGTCACTGCCACTAATGGCTTAATAAAGCCGAAATCTGCCGGAATTGGTAGTAGGAATAGAGGCGCTAGCATTAAGTTGGCGATTAATAACCCAATCACTAAGCCGATAGCACGAGTCAAGATAATTTCCAGAGGCAACTCCCGCACTTGAGACTCAAGGCGACGATATGCTGTCTGGAAACTCAATCCGACTGCACCTCCAATGATTGCGGCAAAAACAGCGAAAACAAAGCGTAAGGCATGTACATTACTTACCCGACTGAGTGTGTCAATTGGTAGCAACTCCGGACTGTAAAACCCTACTCCCGCTGCTGCCAGGATGAATGAGAGAATTATAATGGCATCAAGCATGATCGTGTTGTTTCCTGTGACTGTATTACCTTGAGAGAAGTATTTTTCCCTTCATCGGTAAGTATAGATAGATTTATAAATAATTACGCTCATCCTAATAGCTTAGTCTGAGAACATCTGCAATTATTATAACTAAAGAGTTTTCCTGTTTAAATTTTTCATTTTTTTATAATTTAAACATAAGTCAAGCCATTCTGGATTTGAGATTTGGGATTAACCCCAG
>CAZZVG010000414.1:0-5939 GCA_964657295.1 Iningainema sp.
TATATGAGTTGTTTGAAAAGCATTTAAATCGTTACAAAAAACGGCCTTGTTATTAGAGCTGACACTGATACTATGAGGTGATGTACGATAGGGTACTGAAACCATTGAATTTCTAGGACACCAGAGACAGTAGGTATCCAAATATTGTGCTGATAGCAAAGATGTCTGCAGACAAAAAGGGTATGGCATCTACCCTCACTTTTGCAATCCCCTTTTAGCTGGACTTTATTTATACCTTTATGAAAACTCCACTGCCAGATAATGAAGCAACTAGCACAGAAGCCCTCCACCACCATCAGATTCAAGACATTGAACCCGAAGCGGCATTCGATGACATCAGACGATTAGCTGCACGAATTTGTGAAACCCCCGTTGCCTTGGTTAGCCTTGTTGATGAGTGTCGTCAGTGGTTCAAGATGCAGGTGGGAATGGAATTCTTTGAACCGAAGCGCGATGTGGCGTTTTGTACCCAGACGATGTTGCCATCCGGCGCTTTGATTGTGCCAGATGTGCTAACAGACGAGCGATTCGCGACCAATCCACTAGTGACAGAATACCCCCAAATCCGGTTTTTCGCTGGCGTACCACTGATTGCAACAAACGGACACACCTTAGGAAAGCTCTGTGTGATTGACTATGTACCGAGGGAACTCAGCCCGGAACAAGTAGACGCATTATGGGCATTGAGTCGCCAAGCGATTATCCAGTTGGAGCTATGGCGTCATTTAGCTGAAACTGTAGACATTAAAACTGAGCCTGAAGGAAAAACAGAACAGTTGCGACTTCCCACCGAGCGGGAACGACTGGTAGTGGAAATTGCTCAACGTATCCGCCAATCTCTTAGCCTTAGTTCGATTCTGAACACGACAGTATCTGAAGTGCAGCAGTTTCTTCAGGTGGAGCGAGTGTTTATCTACCGCTTCGAGCCAGACTGGGGTGGAGTTGTCGTGGTAGAATCTGTAGCTTCAGGGTGGAAACCTATTTTAGGAAGTAAACTCAAAGACCCCACGTTTGTGGAAAGTTATGTCCAGCCCTACAAAGAAGGTCGTATCCAAGCCACAGCAGACATTTATGCAGGAGATCTCACTCAATGTTACGTTGATTTTCTGGCTCAGTTTCAAGTCAAGGCAGCCTTAGTGGTGCCAATTTTGCAAGGGGAATTGTGGGGATTGCTTGTGGCTAACCATTGTTCGTCACCACGGCAGTGGCAGCAATTGGAGATCGATTTGCTCAAGCAATTGGCAACCCAGGTAGCCATCGCCATTCAGCAATCCACACTCTTCGAGCAAGTACAAACTGAACTTGCGGAGCGCAAGCGGGTGGAAGCGAAATTACGCGAACAAGCGACTCTGCTGGATGTGACAACAGATGCAATTTTCGTCCAAGATCACTCCAACCAAATCTTATACTGGAACAAAGGTGCTGAGCGACTATATGGCTGGTTAGCAGAGGAAATGCTAGGAAAAAATACGTTGCATCTTCAATCCGAAAAATCTTTGCCTCAGATCGAAGGTATTCAAAAGATTGTTGCTGAGCGTGGTTCGTGGCAGGGTGAGTTGAGTCAGGTACAAAAAGATGGCTTGGAGATTATCGTCGCTAGCCGATGGACACTTGTTCGCGATGAGCGAGGGCAATCAAAATCAACCCTTGTTGTCAATACCGACATCACAGGCAAGATAAAACTTGAAGCCCAGTTTCTGCGTGCCCAGCGCATGGAGAGCCTCGGCACGCTAGCAAGCGGCATTGCCCATGACCTGAACAACGTGCTGGCACCTATTCTGATGTCAGTGCAACTCTTGGAGAGGAAACTTCCTGATGTGCAGAGTCAGCGCCTACTGCAAATATTGGAAACCAGTGCTAAACGCGGAGCTAATTTGGTCAAACAAGTGCTGTCATTTGCACGGGGAGTCGAAGGTAAGCGGATGACGCTTCAAGTCGCAAATCTGATCCCGGACATTAAAGCGATCGCAATAGAAACCTTCCCAAAATCTATTGAAGTCTTAACCGACGTATCTCGAAACCTGTGGACTGTCTCTGGTAATGCCACCCAACTGCATCAGGTTCTCATCAACCTGTGCGTCAACGCTCGTGATGCCATGCCCAATGGCGGCACACCGCTGATCTCTGCCGAAAATCTAGTAATTGATGCAAATTATACCCAGTATCATATTGATGCTCAAGTGGGTCCCTACATTGTCATTACTGTTACGGATACTGGGACTGGTATTTCCAGGGAAATCATCAACAGAATTTTTGAGCCATTTTTCACGACTAAAGAGCTTGGTAAAGGCACAGGGCTAGGTCTTTCAACAGTGATTGGTATTGTCAGGAGCCACGATGGTTTTGTCAACGTGTATAGCGAGGTGGGACAAGGAACTCAATTTAAGGTTTACCTGCCAGCCACCGAAGAAGCGGAGGCACAGCTCGCAGTGGATCTCGAACTGCAAATAGGTCACGAAGAGCTGATTTTGATTGTGGATGATGAAGCGCCAATCCGAGAGGCAACTGAAACATCACTCGGAACCTATGGCTATAAGACCTTAAGCGCCAGTGATGGGATTGAAGCAATAGCCCTCTATGCCGAGCATCGACGGGAAATCAGTATAGCGTTGATTGATATGATGATGCCCTTTATGGATGGTCCAACCACCATTCGCACGTTGCAAAAAATGAACCCGCAGGTCAAGCTGATTGCTGTGAGCGGCCTCCCATCAAACGAGCAGATTTTAAAAACTGCTCATTTGGGCGTGAAAACATTTTTGTCCAAGCCCTACACGGTAAAAGAATTATTGCAAACCTTACACGAGGTTCTTAATTCTTAGTACTGCCCATGCCGGACTGCCATTCTCGTTCCTCAAGTTCCTTCACAGGCAACAACAGAGAGGCTTCAATCTCTAGGCGGACTGCGGTTGTCACAACAGAGTTGCTATTCAAGCAATCTATGAGCAGTTTGTTGGCATCATAATAGCTTTGCAGCACTTGCAGCTGCTCAGGGCTAAATTGCCAGTGATAGTGAATATGGCGATGCTCAGTAATCGCAGTCTTTAACCGCTCAGCCCAAGCTGGATGGGAGGCTTGCCACCAAGTCTGAAACCCACTTCTATCGTGCTCAGGATCAGGAAGTTGGTCTTGGAGTTGTTGCAGGGATTGATGTAATCCAACATCCAGGACAATTGCCAGAGCATTGCTGAGGGCATCGGCACAGGCATGGGCATGGGCAAAGTCGGAACTGACACCAACTGCACATTCCAACACCAAGTCATCCAACGCCACATCCAAAAAGATGCCCTGATCAAGGGTGCAAGCAAGAGCAAAGTGAGGGGCAAGGTGAGGAGTCCGATCAAGGGCAAGGTAAAAGGCTCGAACCACAGCTTCCTTGGATTGGGTAGGAATGGTAGAAGATTTTTGGCTTGCCCAGGTTAAAAACTCTTGCAGATATTTATCTTGGGCTAATAGGGCATCAATTTGTTGCTTCATTAACTGCACCAAGGCGTCTGCACTCCGCAGCATAGTAGCAGTCAATAAAAATACTTCGCGCCACCGGGGTTCGGTGATGTGACTCACCAGTCGTGACAAGGCTTGTTCTAATGCCTGTAGATTATGACTGGCAACGATTTTTCTAGCAGTGAAATATTCTTGAAACGCCAGGTAGGAGAAAGAAAAAATTCCCCGCGCCCGTTCCGCCAGTAGCCCATGTTGCGCTTCAATCGCCTTCAGCACTGCAACACTTTCCAGAAACAATTCTTCAGGATCGGTAGGAGGAGCAGGCAAATCACTGATATAGTCGGCAATATATTGCTCAACGACGCGTTCCTCAAAGAAGTAACTACCCTGCTCAAACGCCGTAGCAGCAATCTGACTCAGCAGCTTGATCTTTTGTGGCAATAAAAACCCGCGATAAATTTCATCCCGCTCAACCCCACGGGCTTCATCCCACTTGCCTAGGAGAAGGTTTAGACATTGCTGATAAAATTCAGATCTAGCTTGAGGAAATTTTTCTTGGCGATGGAACACCCAGCAGGCGACATGAAGAAACAGAGGAGTCACTGCGAGTTTGCGGAATTGCCAGTTTTTAGGTGAACTGAGCTGCTCAATGAACTCCACTGACTGAGCTAACCCATCCTGAGCGTTTGTCAGAGTGAATGTGACGAACCACCTTTGAGCAAAGGCGGCGATTTGTTCAAGGGTAAAAGGAGCGATTTCGATGTCAGTGAAGCGCCTGAGCTTGAACTTTTGGGCTGACGTTCGACAGGTAGCCACAAACAAATTTTTGTGATATTTGTCAGAAAACTTGCGAATTTCCTTTAGGATAATATTGCTATCTTGATTGAGAAGTTCGTCTAAGCCATCCAGCAACAACAGCACTCTCCCCTCATGCAGCAGTTTCTCAATCTTGGATGGTTCTAAAATGCCAGACCTGAGAAATTCTAGGCGAATGTAGTTTAATAAGCTGAAGTTGCCTGCCTCTCTAGAGTCTTCAGCATAATCTCTCAAGGTGATAAAGATGGGAACTCGGTTTGCCGCCAACTCACCTCGGTTGCACAGAATGGCAAGATGTTGCAAAAAGGTGGTTTTACCAGCACCTGGTTTACCCAGCACCCTGAGCTTGGAATACATTTCGACTGCTCTGTTGCCAGGTATTTGTTTCACAGAAACCTCACCCAAGCCAAAGCGGTCAAATGCCTCTGGACCAAGGTTTTGCAAATGTTGCACTTCTAACCACTGTTGGCTGGCGATGTCCTCCAGAATATTGACATCGATGTAAATGTTGTCTATCTTAACGCTACGGCTAATATCCAATAGCTGCAAGGTGCCACACTGGTCTTGAATTTTGTCCTGGCGTTGCGATCGCACCTCCTGCACAAGGGTATCAATATCCAAGACACTGCTAAAAGCCAGGACTCCGGTTTCAGCTACTTCTGTTCCCTTGTTCTCTGCAATCTCTCGCCAATTCAGTTCTAGGACAGAGCAAATTTCTATAAACGTATAACGCTCAATCGGACGATTAGTGAAAAATCTCCAAATGGGTTGGCGAGTTCTGACGTTGACTAACTCGGCGAGGTTTTTTTGAGTCCAAGCCTTGTGAGCAAACGCTTTTTTCGCTAGTTTAATTCCGTCTGATGACGCTTTTAGCGATCGCCTCACCATCGGAAAAGATAAAAATTGTACCTATCTGCATTTGTAAACATTTATTTTTTTTGAATTTATATCTTGATCTTATACAATTATTTATGTTGATTTCCTGACTCTCTACCTAAGTTATACAAAATCCAACTCATTGCCCTTCATTTCATCAACATTATGAAAAGCCAAAAGTCATAGACACCAAAAGCGAGTGGTGATATTATGCATATCAATTTGCTTAATAGTGCTTGTGAATGCTGAGTTTCCGGCTCCCTTGTGAGCGCGGGTCACTCCTGACAACTTATGGCTTGGAGTGGAATCATTAAACTTATATAAAGTTTTGTAATGAAATTACACACTTTCAAACTGTAAGTAGACCTGTCGATTAACTAAAATCTAGGAGTTACGCACGCTCTCAAATTAACCATGCGGATGCATTGCGTAAAATGGAGGTTTCAGGCGCTTCGTACAACCCTGATTTGGTTGCATATTTACTGTGTTGAGTGTTAGACATTGCTCAAAAGCCCAAAAATTTTATAGTACATATGTATTATATGTAAGACCTAAAATCTTTTTTTAAAACCTGTTAACAGGTAGTTGAAGTTTAGTACTGAACTGCTACTAATCCCTTGAAACCGGTTCTGTATCAGGTATAAACAACGTCGAAACATCGATGATAAAGATACTTTTGAGAAAGTAACGGGAGCGACATTAATTCGTTAATCGACACATAAAAATCGGGATGACTGGATTCGAACCAGCGGCCCCTTCGTCCCGAACGAAGTGCGCTACCAAGCTGCGCCACATCCCGGCAT
>CAZZVG010000415.1:0-5938 GCA_964657295.1 Iningainema sp.
CAGTGTATTACTGCTAGTGGTCGTAACAGTAGACTTGGCAAATGCGTGTTTGTCCGCTTCTATTCAGTGAAAGTAGGGGCATGTTGCTTCTGCAAGTTCTGTAGGCAGATAGAAGTCGTGATAGCAAAGCGATCTTCAAATGTCCGACATATGACGACAAGTACCAACTGCGGAGTTCCCGGTATGTTGAAATCTTTTCAATGAAGATGCGCTTCTAACTGAGGATCAAATGTCAAGAAAAATCTTAAAGAAAAACTTTCTGCATTTATGAACAGTGGAACAGACAAGTCAACACAAAAATTTATGATTTGTAAATGATTATGAACTTGTCTAAATCACCAGAAGCAGGTTAATCTTTCGTAAGTATCTCTGGTGATTGTGATCTCGGACTATAGTAAATTGTGATCTAGATCACAAAATAATATGGAACTAAAAAAACGAGGTCAGTTAAGCGCTAGCGATCATTAGGAGGTCGTCTTTGAAACGAGCATTAAAAAGGAGAAAAAAGGCTGTGCAGGAAAACACCCCAAGCGATGATGCTCCGGTAGAGCAGATCAATGCACTTAATCCACGGGTTAACTATCGGGTGCCGACAAAAGCCGCGATGATTGGCTTGGCAATCTCAATGGGAGCAACCAGCCTTTTGGTGACTCGACAAAGCGATCGAGCCCAAGCTGCGGAACCTACTGTCTCTCAAAATACCAACTCAATCATCCCCGCATCTACGAATAATCAGGGAAATTTTCATGCCACAAAGTTTCTAGGAACGCCAGATGTCGCATCAGTAAGTGTGCCGGAAAGTCCGGTGATCGTCGAACCTACAGCAATTTCACAAGTTGCTGGGCTTGGCGCTAAATGGCAAGCAGCGACAAAAGAACTATCCGGACAAGCTTCTGGACCGATGATAATTCAAAGCTCTTACCCAATCACAAAGACTATAGCCAGCAACCCTCTGCCAACAGTACAAACACTCTATAGTACTAATACTAATAAAGTCACTGGTGGTCAAAACTTATCCCTAGTTTCGCAACAGCAAACAGTGGATGGTTTTGGTACAGTTAATGCTCAATTAAAAGCACAGCAAGAGTTTGCACTCAACAGCTTACAGGAAAAATCAAACCGTTTAAGAAAAAGTCTGGCGGAGTTGCGGTCTGGGGAGACTGGAAATTTATCAAAAGGTACGACTTCAATAATGCCGCCGATGAATGTGGCTGAAAAAATCCCACAAACAAACACGGTTGCTAATGGAACAGAATTGCCGCCTTTGACCAACACAAGCAAAGCAAGCTTGGTGTCAAGGTTAAAGCAGAGTAAGTCTCAGAGTCAGTCGGCTGGGCAAATGGCAGGACAATTGCCTTCTGCCAAACCTGCGACACCAGCAGTTGTCTTACCATCCACTTCAACAGCCTATGAAGTTAAGCCAGGTGATACACTAGCCATAATTGCAAACAATTACGGTTCTTCAGTCCCAGAAATCATCAAGGCTAACAATCTTACAAATCCGAATCAACTGCACATTAGTCAAATATTGACAATTCCTGCTGTTGAAAATCCTGGCACTGCTATCCCAAGTTCTGTCAGCTCCAGTAGTGCTAAGGTTGCCAATACAAACGCCAACTCGGTTACTGCTTACAACAGCAGTATTCCCGTTTCCGTACCGACAGTTGCTTCTAAGCCCCAAATTCAGGCAGATTCAGTCGCAACGACGCCTGTAAAGCCGGAAACAACTCCATCGGCTGCCAATTCTTATGGAATGGGTGGTGATACTCCAGTTCCACAAGCCATGGCGGAAATACTGCAGTCAAAAGAGGTTCCGACAGTAACCAGGGCAAAACAAAAACAAAATCCACGTTTGCATAGTTTACAAGCCGAAATTGACAGATTGCGGGAAAAATACCGCGCTCAACAGTCTGGCAACTCATCTAATACACCAGTTTTAACTGAAGTTTCCCAAGCCAGTAGTGAGACTAACAATGCATCGGTGGTGCAAATTCCAGTCAAGAGCCCAAATTATCAGCCTGTTCCAATTCCTGTTCCTCGACCAGGATCTAACTATCGCGCTCAACCAGTGAGGATTCAAGTTCAAGCTAATGAACCAATTAATCCAGAGCTATGGCCTACTGATAGTAGACCAGATACTAGAGTCGCAACACCTCAAAGAAGTATAGATACCACAGATTCTCTTGGGAAGTGGCGAGGAAGTACAGTTTCTCCAAGCTTACCGCCTCTTGCGGCAGTGGATATCTATTTGCCTAAACCGATTGACGAAACAACTCCTACTTTTGCAGGTTACATGTGGCCAGCAAAAGGCGTCCTTACCTCCGGCTTCGGTATGCGCTGGGGAAGAATGCACAAGGGAATTGACGTTGCTAACTCAACAGGTACGCCAGTCTATGCAGCAGCTGATGGTGTGATTGAAAAGGCAGGCTGGAACAGTGGTGGTTACGGTAACGTTGTTGATATTCGCCATCCAGATGGCAGTATGACTCGCTACGGTCACAACAGCAAGATTTTGGTACATGCTGGTCAACAAGTGCATCAAGGTGAAACCATTGCTTTAATGGGTAGTACTGGTTTCAGTACCGGTCCGCACTGCCACTTTGAAGTTCATCCAGCAGGCAAAGATGCTGTTAACCCTATAGCATTCCTCCCGCGCTTGTAATCAAAGCATTTAGCTGATAGCTAACAGCTATCAGCTATTGAGAGCGATTTCTAACTGAATGCAACTTTCAGCCGGAATCCACGAGCTTTAAGCTCGTGGATTACCTGCTAAGCAAAAAAAAATTAATGAAGTTAGGGGCTTGCAATCACGAAACTGGTCTGCTAAACTGTAGAATAGTTTGAGAAAATAAGGCTCAGTAGCTCAGTTGGTTAGAGCACGGGACTCATAAGCCTGGGGTCGTTGGTTCAACTCCGACCTGAGCCATTTTGAAGTTTAAGCAAATATTTAAACTCGGAAGTCAGAAGTGTCAAAGTGACGGATGATCTCAGCAACAGACAAAGCTTGTGCGATCGCTCCTTTAGGTGTATGAGGAGCATCGCCATCAAAAATCTCGGAAATCGAGCCAAGACAGGCAGCAGAAAAGAAGTGTTCTAGTAAGGGTTGCAAATCAATCGGCGATGGTTCTTCTGTATAAAACCGTTCCCAAGCCCGAATAAAAGGACCAAGCAACCAACTCCAAACAGTGCCTTGATGATAGGCGCGATCGCGTTGTTCCGAGTTACCAGCATATATTCCGATATATTCTGGGTCGTTAGGAGAGAGACTGCGAAGACCATAGGGAGTTAGCAAGCTGACACGGGCTTGCATCAAAATTTTACGCCCCTGTTGATAAGAAAACGCACAGTGCTTGAGCGAAAGCGCTAAAACTGCATTCGGGCGCATCTGCGAATTGCGGCGATCGTCCGGCTCAATGGTATCATACAAGTAGGAATTGTTTGGATTCCAGAATTTTTGCAACGAAGCTTTCACTTGTTGGGCTTGTTGAGCATAACGCTGCGCTTGCTTTGCCAAACGTACTGAATTATTAACTGTTTCTTGCTCGCACAATATTTCTGCCCAGCGAGAAGCCCAACATAAAGCTGAATACCACAAGGCATTAATTTCTACTGGCTTACCGTAACGGGGAGTCACAGGATGCCCTTCAATCACAACATCCATCCACGTCAGAGCTACATCATTAGCGTACCAGCCCACCAGACCATCAGTAGAATCAACCTGGATATTATAGCGCGTGCCACCAATAAAAGCTTTGTAGATTTGCTGTACTACAGGGTATTGTTCTGCCAAAAACTGCCAGTCATGGGTGGCTTCCAAGTAAAGTCCTAGCGCTTCAATCCACCATAGTGCGGCATCAATACTATTGTAAAACGGTTCGCCACCGATATCGGGAAATGCATTGGGGATCAGACCTTGACAACAGTAACGTCCAAAAGTTTGCAACAGTCCTTTTGCCAAGTCAAAGCGCTGCGGAATCAGTGCCAACCCTGGTAAGGCAATCAAGGTATCACGTCCCCAGTCGTTAAACCAATGATAGCCAGCAATCACCGTAGGACCATCAATAGAAGCTCGATAGACGATAAATTGGTCTGCAGCTTGGAGTAGTTTTTGCCAGATGAGAAAGTGAGGTAAGGAGAGAGTGGGGAGATCATAATTTTTCTCTGGCTTCCCACAGCCCAATCTAAAAATTTGACGCAGCCTCTCCTGCTCTGCTTCTACAACTTCTGTAAAAATTTCCGAGGTGAGCATCGATAGCTGTTCGGGAAAGCCAACTCTCGCTTCTAAAGTGACTGTATCTCCCGGCTGAAGAATGACAGTCAAATACCCAGGACTGTAAAGATCTTCAACATCGCCTAATCCCCGTTGTGTTTCTTCTGGTAGAGCGTAATTCCAGTACCAAAATCCGTCTGATTTATATTCTCCTTTTGTCCAGCGTAAGTGCCAAGGGATGCCGAACTTTCCCGATACCACTGCTTGCAGACAGACTTGCTGTTCTCCCAGCATTTGTACAAACTGCAATTCTGGAATTGCAATTTGTTGATGGTGAAAATCGCGCTCTCCGATTAGCAAACGCAGCTTTAAAATGGCAACATCCTTACCCTCGTAACGATATTTGATGAAAATGCGATCGCAAAAAGAGGAGGGAGAGGGTTTTTCCACTCTTTCAATCTTTTCCTCTTCCTCCCCTCCAAAGTGGGGCATCACCAAAAGTCTTGTTAACTGCCAGTCGTCTTTACCCCAAATCCATTTTGGCACCGGGTTGATCTCAAAAGACCGTAAGAGTTGGTATCCTGTGGGATTAATCTCACCACTACTCCAGAAATTCGTCCCTAGTGCCACAACCCCCCCGCGTACTTCTAGGCTGGCTTCTAAGTGAGAAAGTAGTAGAGTGCGATCAGTTGGGGGGTTTTGAGCGGTAAACAGCCAACCGTGATAAGTGCGAGTGCGGACATCAGAAACTGTACCACTGGCAAAACTTCCTAACCCATTGGTAAGCAACCATTCTCTTGTATCTAAATCAACCATAGAAGACTCAAAATCGTTATGACTATGATATAGTCGTAACAGATCGTAATTAAACTGTGATCGTATAGACGGGTAAGTTTTACCTGTTACCCCAACGTTACTAAATAGAAATAAGTTGAAGGAGAATTAGGTTAATGCCCCTCACTTACTCAGCAGAAGGATGCCTCCGTGTAGGTCAACAGGCTCCCGATTTTACAGCAACGGCCGTAGCGGATCAGGAATTTAAGACAATCAAACTTTCCGATCATCGCGGTAAGTATGTCGTCATATTTTTCTACCCCCTAGACTTTACCTTTGTTTGTCCCACTGAAATCATAGCCTTTAGCGATCGCTACGAAGATTTTAAAAAACTTAACACCGAAATCCTTGGTGTCTCCGTTGATAGCGAGTTTTCCCATTTAGCATGGATTCAAACGGATCGCAAATTAGGTGGCGTGGGAGATCTCAACTACCCCTTAATTTCCGACATTAAGAAAGAAATTAGCGCTGCTTACAACGTTCTCGATCCAGAGGCTGGCGTTGCTTTACGCGGTCTGTTCATCATTGATAAAGATGGTATTATCCAGCACGCTACTATCAATAACCTGTCCTTTGGTCGCAACGTTGATGAAACTCTGCGGACATTGCAGGCCATTCAATACGTACAGTCTCACCCCGACGAAGTTTGTCCCGCAGGTTGGCAACCAGGTGACCAAACAATGGTTCCCGATCCCGTGAAATCCAAAGTTTACTTCGCCTCCGTCTAGGTTCGTGATCTAAGTCCATCAGCATGTAAATGCACTTTTCCGCTTAGCCATAGATAAACATTATCAATTTGTGTTTATCTGTGGTTTTTACGTAAGCAGATCTCTACAAATCATCAAAGGTCAAAAATAATACAAATGACAAAAATATGGCAATTTCAACTGATTT
>CAZZVG010000416.1:0-1858 GCA_964657295.1 Iningainema sp.
TAGGTAAATTACAAAACCAGTTAACTAGTGTTAAGCAAGAAGCTGAAAAAGTCGTCAAAGAATCGAAAACTATAAACAATGAATTAGAGAAAGAAGCAGAAACACTAAAACAAAATATAAAAACAGAAAAAGAAAGCATATTGTTAATAAAATCTGACTTATCTCAATCTAAAAAACATTTTTTAAAAGAATTAGAAACCCTAGTAGAAAATTCTCAAAAAAATGTAGAAACTTTAGAATCTGAATTTGCAACTCAAGTATCTGAGTTACAGTTGAAAAGTCAACAAAAAAGTGACGCAACTCTTGATAATATTGTTAAATTAGAATCTATTGTTGTAGAGCAACTTTCTGAATTGCAGTCAGACGTGCAACAGAAAAAAGATAAAGTCCTAGAGAATTTAGAAAAATCAAACTTAGATTTTACCTCTCAACTATCTGGATGGCAGTCTAAAGCTGAACAGCAAAAGGATAAAATCTTCGATAAGTTAGAAAAATTGCAGTCTGAGGCTGAACAGCAAAAGGATAAAATCTTCGAGAGGTTAGAAAAATTGCAGCCTGAGGCTGAACAACAAAAGGATAAGATACTTGAGAGTTTAGAAAGATTACAGTCAGTATTTGTATCTCAACTCTCAGAATTACAGGTGGATGCCCAACGACACAAGGATCTGGCTATAGATAATTTTGGAAAATTAGAGTATCAATTAAAATCTCAAGTATCAGAATTCCAGTCAGACGCTCACCAACACAAGGACAAAATTCTAGAGCATCTAGAAAAATTGCAGTCAGGATTTATATCTCAACTATCTGAATTGCAGATGGATGCTCAGCAGCAAAAAGAGCTAATAATTGAAAATTTAGAAAAATCGGGGTCTAAAATTGCATCTCAATTTTCTGAATTACATGTGGATGCTCAAGAACAAAAGCTTTTAATTATTGAGAATCTAGAAAAATTAGAGTCGGAGTTTGTATCTCAACTTTCTGAATTACGGATGGATGCTCAACAACGAAAGCAGTCAATCCTTCAGCAAGTGTCTGAAATGAAACGCTTATCCATCCCACAGACTGTCAATCATAAGGTTGAGAAACAAATACAGGAACAGCCGAAACAACTTGAAGTATTGGAATTATCTGCTCCTAGAGTGCAGTTAACTGCTGATGATTATATCAAACAAGGAGATGTTCTTTTCTCGCAAAAGCACTATAAAAATGCGATCACCGCTTACAACAAAGCAGTTCAAATCCAGCCAAAGGAATCTGTAGCTTGGTTGAAACAAGCTATGACTTTAGTCCGCTTAAAACGCTACAAAGAGGCGATCGCCTCTTATGACAAAGCCCTTGAACTCCAGCCGAATCATCATCAAGCTTGGTGCGATCGGGGGGTGGCGTTGGGCTATTTAAGCAAGACAAAGGAAGCTTTTGCCTCTTTTGATAAAGCAACGCAAGTCAAGCCGGATGACGCGGTTGCTTGGTTGAACCGAGGTCTAGCCTTGGAAGAGTTGGAGCAATATGAAGAAGCGATCGCTTCTTTTGACAAAGTAATTCAATTTCAACCAGACTCCTACAAAGCTTGGAACAAACGAGGTTATGCCCTCGTAAGGCTAGGGCGAGATGAAGAAGCGATCGCCAGCTTCGACAAAGCTTTGGAAATTAATCCCAACTACGCCAATGCGTATTACAACAAAGCAACCTGTTATGCCTTGCAAAAGCTAGCGGAGTTAGCCATAGAAAATTTGCAAGCGGCGATCAGTCTCGATCCTAAGTATAAAAAAGAAGCAGAAACCGACATCGATTTTGACCAAATTACAAAGGATGAGCGCTTCCGGCAGTTAATTGCAGGTGATGCCCAGCAAGTAGTTTT
>CAZZVG010000416.1:1958-5935 GCA_964657295.1 Iningainema sp.
CAAAGGATGAGCGCTTCCGGCAGTTAATTGCAGGTGATGCCCAGCAAGTAGTTTTATCGTCACATATTGTCCCCGTTCTTTCCCAGTAAAATTAATCGCGCGTAACTGTTCAACACCAAGTGCTTTTAACTGCGCGATTAAAAGTTCCACTTGTTGTCTTTCTTACAGGGTGGGAAGAAATGTCTATGAGTCGAGAGTTGTCAGCAAGGCTGGGAAAAACTGTACTACCCAGATCTGTCCGATTTGCTGTGGCAGTAGTATTCTTCGTCAGCGGTGCAGGATTTGCCAACTGGGTGGCACGCATCCCAGAGATTCAACAGCAACTGAGATTGAGTAATAGTGCTTTGGGAGTGGCGTTATTGGGTACGGCAATCGGCGCACTACTAGCCATGCCGACAACAGGATGGTTAGTTGCTCGCGTAGGTAGCCGTCCGGTTACGAAATTAGCAGCGCTGGTCTACTGCTTGGCACTACCGTTACCCACCCTAGCCCCGAATCTACCACTACTGACGATCGCCTTAATGATAGTGGGCGCTCTTTTCGGAGCATTAGACATAGCGATGAATGCTCAAGCCATTGCTGTCGAACAGCGTTATCGCCGACCAATCATGTCGTCGTTTCACGGTCTATACAGCGTTGGCGGTATGGCTGGTGCAGCCAGTGGCGGTTTGGTAGCCTCTTTAGGCGTTAACCCCAGCACACACTTGCTCGGCACAGCACTCCTACTCTTAATAGTAGTGGTTCTAGCATCACGTCGGTTGCTACCCACTGAAGTTGATAGTACCACTACTGGACCAACGTTTGCTCTACCAACACGATCGCTCGTTAACCTAGGCATATTAGCTTTTTGCGTCATGCTTAGTGAAGGCGCAATGGCTGACTGGAGTGCAGTCTACCTCCATCAGACCCTTAAAACGGGACTAGGACTGGCGGCAGCTGGATACGCAGTGTTCTCGCTAGCTATGGCTGTATTTCGCCTAGCTGGAGATAGGCTCATCCAACATTTTGGACCAGTCCGGATGGTACGCCTTGGTGGCACTGTAGCCGCTACCGGGCTAGGGTTATCTTTAGTTATTGCTCAGCCTTTTGCAGCACTTATCGGCTTCGCCTGTGTTGGCGTAGGCTTATCCTCCCTTGTGCCGATAGTATTCAGCGCTGCTGGAGGCACTCCAGGAATTGCTCCAAGTTTAGCACTAGCGGCAGTGACAACTACTGGCTACAGCGGATTTCTATGCGGTCCACCCCTGATCGGTTTCGTCGCTGATTTTCTTAACCTCCGCGTTGCTTTAGGTATTGTAGTTGTTATGAGTGCAATCAGTGCTGTGCTAGCCCCAACAGTTGCTCGTGCTAGTACTGCGAAGCAGAATTAAAAATTAAAAATTATTAACTCAGCCGTCCTGGGTCGTTTTGCATTGCTTAGTCTAAACTCCAGTAAATAGAGGTCGAATCCAAACGTTTAGCAATTTAAATGGTAGATTGCATTCCCATTTAGTCAAACTATAATTAGTAAAAAATAAATCTGTAAAGCTAAAAAATGCGTGTAGCGATCGCATCTAATAACACTAAACCCATTTGCTTCAATAAAGCAGTGTTACTATCAGGGCAATCATGTATAATCATACACTTTGTACAGTGAGTATTGCAGTTGCAATCCCGTGGTTAGACTTTGTAGCAGCACCAGTATGTTTTGGCAGATGTTTAAATACAACAATGCTATGCAACTATAGCGATCCTAAATGATTCGTGAAAGTAGGGAAACCAGGTTTCTTAAAGAAACCTGGTTTCTGAGGCTTGGGATTTTCACAACTGATTTAGGACTGCTATATAATATTAGTCAACAGTACTTGCTGTATAATTTGGTGTAATACTACTTTTAAACAAAATAGTAAATTTTCGGTAATCAGCCATGATAGAATTTGCCACCATTACTTCAGTGATTAGGTAACCTGGAGCTATCTATCTGTTAAAGTCAAATATATGTTCCGGTTGTACCTATACCTATGACGCAAGCACAAGCACAAGCACAAACCGAACCAAAATTATATACCTTTGATGAGTTTATCGAATGGCTACCAGAAAACTCAGAATTCCGGTACGAATTGCATGATGGAGTAATTATTGAGATGCCCAAACCCAGAGGGAAGCATTCAAATTTAACGGGTTCTCTTGGTGGAAGGTTGCTTACAACGATTGATAAAATTGGTAAAACCGACATTTGGACAATACCTAGAGAATCAATTATTAAACCGTACCGCGACAAGTCTGGGTACGAGCCGGACATCATTGTTTTGAATCAAGAAACTATCGGTACTGAGACGCGGTGGCAAAGTGAATCAGTTATTGAAAACGCGACTTCGGTTAAATTGATAGTAGAGGTGGTTAGCACGGCAGTTGCTTCAAGCCGGGAAACCCGTCCAACGCACTGCCTTACCAATTGGCAAGACGACTACTACGACAAACGTCGTGATTATGAAGCTATGGGCATTCCCGAATACTGGATTGTAGATTATGCTGCCTTGGGAGGGCGTGAATTTATCGGCTATCCAAAACAAAGCACTATCTTTGTATACGAGCTAATTGACGGGGAATATGTAAAAACAACGTTTAGAGACAGTGATCTGATTGTCTCCCCCACCTTCCCACAATTTAACCTCACCGCGCAACAGATTTTTAATTTGGCTTTGTAATTGGATGCTTTGATGAACAAACCTGCAAGAAGCTCCCCGTGTCGAGAGTAAAAATGCACCTTTTCCACATCCAGTGAAAAGTCAGGATATTTTGGTTAGCCAATTCTATGCCTCGTCTCAATAGTGACGTATTTGCCGCTTATAAAGCCAGCTTGGGCTATATTTTAGGCTCTAATTTTTGTTGAAGTCCCATTAACAGCAACAATCATCAGTATCTTCTGTATCATCTACGCGCTGGCACTCATATCTACCCTTAATCTCGTCATTAAAAAATCTGCCAATTGATTCAGCCTGATGTAAATCTTCCCAAGTATGCTCATCTACTTCCGCATACTGATAAACTACGCCATTGTGAAACTCGACTTGTAAAATTTGTTGGTTACTATCATATCCCACAGCGTTCGCCATTGATGAGCTAACAGGTAGCATGGCAATTGGTTCCTCAGAGGAAGGAAGTGCAGTAGAATCAGCGACAATCTCGTTCAGTTGTTGCAGTCCTTCATAAGCTTGTATTGGCGCGGGAATTTCCACGAACTCAAGTTCGTCACCTCGGTCAAGCAAAAACTGTAAATATCCGTCAGAGTGAGCGATCGCTACTACATTGCTCAAGTCCAGCTTAGATAGCTTCATTAATTTTGCTCCTGTGGGCAGATGAGTTGCAGTTTATTCAGCCAGTAGCACTCCAATATGAGTGCTACAACAAATTTTTTATAGTATAAATGTACTATAAAAACTATTTGCAGTCAAGCTTGGTAGTATGAGGCAAGTAAAATTTTTATTTTGGGCATAGTTGAGTGATTAATTGCCGTAGCCATTGATGTCGTAAGAGCGCACGCTACACCAGAGTGGAGATTTTTTTTATTGGAAGTACCTACTCCCTTCCCGGTCTAAAATTACCTATTTTAACGAACCGCAAAGACGAGGCAGCGCGCCGACATGAGTGTTTCCGACGCCCTTCGGGTTCAGCAGTCGCCTACGGCGGGAAACCCCGAAGTTTGCTCCGAGGGAAACCCTACCGCCAGTCGCTTACGGCGGGAAACCCGCCTCATGCGCGCTGCTTCACCAGTTGGCTGCGACGGGAAACGCGTATAGGCGCACTAGCTCCTCCGTAGGCGACTGCCGTGCGAAGTACACGAAGAAAGAAGAGAAGAAGATCGGTGTCCCAAATAGAAATGTAAATGACTGGCTATTTGAATGCTTCGATTTCATCCAGATAAACATTAATTAGCTTATGCTCGATAACTAAATCTTCAATTTGTGACCAAACACGGGCTAGAAATGAGTGAAATG
>CAZZVG010000417.1:0-5924 GCA_964657295.1 Iningainema sp.
TTGTCGGCGCAGCTTTGGGAGCGATCGCATCTAAGTGGTTTGGTGGCCACAAGTAAGCCATATCTCTGATTGAATTTCATTGGACAGTACCATTAGTGCAACTCGTAATTGCACTAATAATCAGTCACGAGGAATGTTGTTTTGGAACACCAGCCTTAATAACCTTCAAAGGTTCGTAATTGCGCTGTCTTTGTAGCGCTACGAACCTTTAACAGTGTTTTACACCAAATTACTTAGTAAGAGGATAATCTTATGACTTGGGAATTTACTGGAGTCTTAGCACAAATTCCGCTAGGAGGCGAACTTTTAACTCCAGAAGAAGCATCACTTATTTTTTCAGGCCCTAAATTTTTTGTGGCATTGCTTGCAGGTGTTGTCATGGCAGTTGCCTTTCAATTACTGCTCACAAACCTCTATGTAGCTATCGGAGTTTCCGCATTAGGAACAGGCTCAAATAGTCATAAATCATCAGAAGGCTTAGGAGAAACGATTAATAAAGTTGAAGGTGCCGTTGGGATTTGGGCACTCATGACTGCGACGATTGCTTTGTTCGGTGCTTGTTTTCTAGCTGTAAAACTGAGCTTGATTGAGAGTACACTTCTAGGAGCAATCATTGGGATCGTCATTTGGTCTACGTACTTCTCACTAGTAGTATGGCTTGGTTCAAGAGCAGTCGGTTCTTTAGTTGGTTCGCTAGTTAGCACGGCAACTTCTGGTTTGCAAAGCGTGATGGGTACGGCAACTGCTGCAATAGGAGCAAATGCTGCCAAACAACAAATGGTTTCTACTGCTGAAGACATTGCAGCCGCTGTTCGCCGCGAGCTAACGGAGGGTATAGATCCAGATAAAATCAAAAATACGCTCTCTAGTTCTTTGGCTTCTTTACAATTACCAAAACTAGACTCAAAAGAAATTCGCTCTCAATTTGATCGGCTTTTGAAAGATGCAGATTTGCAATCTCTTGGTGATAGTGACTTACTGCAAAACGTTAATCGCCAGACTTTTGTCGATTTAATCGGCAGCCGCACAAACTTCTCTACTAAAGATATCAATAGCGTTGCCGATCAGTTAGAAGGTGCTTGGAAGCAAGTTGTCGGTGGGCAAAATCCCACAGATCAAGTCGTTAGTTTAATCAACTCTGCCACTCCAGAAGAACTAAAATCAGGACAATTTGGCGATCGCATTTCTCAACTTGCCGCAGTTGGAGGAGCGATTATCAAGCCCGGTAATGGCATCGGGAAGCAGGCTTTAGAAATTGGCTTAAGCGCTGCTTTGCCAGCAGTGTTGAAGAGAGTAAACTTCTCTGAGTTAGACATTGAGAAAATTAAACCCCAGCTACAAAAGCTTAGAGACAAAGTTCAAGAAGTCGATGTCGATAAAATTACAGAGCAGTTGCAGAAGCTTAAAGATCAAGCTTCACAGCAAGCAAAATCTATAGGCAGTTCTGTGAGTGACAAATTTCCGAGTCAATCCAACACCATCAAGGCAGATGTAGAAGAATACCTACAGAATTCTTTTGCATGGCATTTCAACCCCCTGACAGTTAAAGATGAATTCAAAGAAATCATCTATGACGCAAATGCCAATCCAGGAGATGTCCGCCGGCAATTAGAGGAACTCAACTCTGAGTACTTTACCAATTTGCTCCTAAGCAGGGAAGACATCAGCGAGGAAAAAATTCAGGAATTAGCCGAACAGTTGGAAAGTATTCGCACAGAAGTGTTAGAGACTGTGCAGCAGGCGGATAGACAGGAAAAGACGCAAGATTTTCGCACTAGAATTGAAGATTATCTGCGTTCCACTGGCAAAGAAGAACTGAATCCAGAAGGGATTGAACGGGACTTTGCAAAGCTGGTGGAAGATCCGGAAGCTGGTTTTGAAGATTTAAGCCAACGTTTTTCGGATATAGATCGTGATACTTTGGTTAAGCTTCTTGCTGGACGTGAAGACATTAACGAGGAGGAAGCTAATAATATTGTTGGCCAACTCGAACACACCCGCGATAATTTCTTGAACCAGGCTAAGGAACTGCAAGAACAAGCAAAAGCCAAAGCAGATGAAGTGCGGCAAAAGGTTGAAGACTATTTACGGAACACCAACAAAGAAGAACTGAATCCGGACGGGATCAAGCGTGATTTTAAAACACTGCTAGATGACCCGCAAGCAGGATTGTCTGTCTTACGTCAAAGAGTGTCACAATTTGATCGGGACACCCTAGTCAAATTATTGAGTCAGCGGGAAGATTTGAGTGAGGAGCAAGTCAACCAAACTATTGATCAACTGCTATCAGTACGAGATAGTGTTTTGCAAGCTCCTCAAAAAGTAGCCGCCAAGGCGAAAGAACAATACGAGAAAACAACGAGTACTATTGCAGAGTATCTCCGCAATACTAACTTGGAGGAACTCAATCCCGAAAGTATTGGGCAAGATTTACAAAAGTTATTGGCAAATCCCGCTGAAGGTGCTAGTGCATTGCGCGATCGCCTCTCTCAAGTGGATCGCGAAACTTTGGTTAAACTGCTGTCTGGGCGAGGAGACTTGAATGAAGAGCAAGTTAATCGTGCGATTGACTCCGTGCAACAAGGCATTAATAGCATTGTGAAAGCGCCGCAACGCTTGGCAAAGCGTACTACCGAAAAAGTGACTGACTTTAAAGATAGTTTAGAAAGCTATCTGCGCAATACGAATAAAGAAGAACTCAACCCAGATAGTATCAAGCGGGATCTGCAATTGTTGCTGAATTCTCCCCGTGCTGGAGTCTCAACAATAGCTGATCGTGTCTCCCAATTTGACCGTTCAACAATTGTCGCTTTGTTGTCTGGACGTGAGGATATCTCGGAAGATGAAGCTAACCACATTGTAGATCAAATAGAATCTGCTCGCAACTCGGTTGTCGAACAATACCAGCAGGTTCAACAAAAATTGCAATCAGTGCTTGATGGGGCTTTAGAAAAAGTTCGCACCTATCTGAACTCTTTAGAGCGGCCCGAACTAAATTATGAAGGCATCCAGCAAGACTTCGCTAAATTGTTTGACGATCCACAAAGTGGATTTGACGCTTTACGCGATCGCTTGGGTAAATTTGATCGTGATAGTCTGGTTGCCATTCTCAGTTCTCGTGAGGATGTTTCCGAGGAACAAGCAAATCAGATTCTCGACAGAATTGAAGGGGCACGAGATAGTGTACTGCAAAGAGCCGAACTGATTCAGAAAGAAACACAAAAACGCCTGTCTGCCATTACTGAACAAGCCAATCTTCAAGCAGTGGAAACGAAGAAAGCTGTTAAGGGTGCTGCTTGGTGGTTATTTAACACGGCTTTTGTCTCTTTGGCAGCGTCTGCATTTGCCGGGGCTTTAGCTGTCTCTGGTTTTAACTTTTTTGGTTAAGAGTTTTACCAGCTTATATTTTAGCCTCTCATGTGAGAGGCTTTTTTAAATTAGGAAGATGAATGTAAAATAGGAAGTTTAATCGTAAACTGTGTTCCTTGCCCTATTTTTGAATTGACATCAATATTTCCCCGGTGTTTTTCGGCAATAATTTTGCGAGCGATCGCCAAACCTAACCCTGTTCCTTTGTTGACAGTTTTGGTCGTAAAAAAGTCATCAAAAATCATTTTTTGGACTTCTTCTGTCATTCCCGAACCATTATCTTTAATACTAATAATGACCTGTTGTTGGTCGTCGCTAATTTTGGTAGTAATTGTAATGTAATTGGGATGAGCTTGAAGCTCGGCAAAACTGCGTCCGGTATTTGACTCTTCGAGTGCATCAATAGCATTTGCTAGCAGGTTCATAAATACCTGATTTAATTGTCCTGCGAAACATTCTACAGGTGGAAGCTCCCCATACTCTTTAAACACTTTAATTTCCGGGTGATTTCCCGAAGCTTTGAGGCGATGTCGAAGGATGAGAATAGTGCTATCAATGCCATCGTGAATGTTGGTAGCGACTGGGTGATCGCTATCTCTGCGAGAGAAGGTTCTCAAGTTACTACTAATATCACAAATGCGATTGACACCTTCAAGCATTGAACCAATTAATTTAGGTAAGTCTTCACGGATATAGTCTAGATCAATAGCACGGATTTTCTTTTTAATTTCTGCATCTGGATTGGGATACTTTTGTTGATACAAATCCACCAACCCAAATACATCTTCAATATAGTCTAAAGCTGGTTGGATATTGCCACTGAGAAAGCCGACAGGATTATTAATTTCGTGTGCCACACCTGCAACAAGATTACCTAACGCAGACATCTTTTCATTTTGAACAAGCTGGATTTGAGCTTGTTGCAGATCTTTTAAAGCCTTTTCGAGTTCTTCAACCTTTTTTTGTCGCTCGGCTTCAGCGTGTTTGCGATCGCTAATATCAAGAATGACACCATTCCAAAGAACCGCACCATCATCTTGTTGTTCTGGCTGCGATACTACCTGAATCCATTTCACTTTACCACTGGGCGTGAGAATGCGCCATTCTGAGCGAAATGGGGTGAGATCTTGGGCTGAGTAGAGCCTGGCTCGATTTATCTCTGGTATATCGTCAGGGTGTTCAAAAGAACGTACGCTTTTCGCTCCAGACATTAGCCACTCAGGGGTTACCTCGTATAGATCATAGCAACCAGAACTGATATAGCGTATAGATGAGGAACCATCCTCCGTGAAGCGCAATTGGAAAATTGCCCCAGGGATATTATCCGCAAGTATTTGGAAGCGGGTTTCACTGGCACGCAGTGCGTCTAGGGACAGTTCCAACTGTTTTGCGTAGTTCTGTGCTTGCTGATACACACGAGCATTTTCTAGGGAGATCGCGGCTTGAGCGCACAAGAAATTCAGCACTTCCAGGCGATCGCTTGTAAATACTCCACTCATCAGGTTATTTTCCAAGTATAAAATCCCAATTAACTTGCCTTGGTTCAAAATTGGGTTACACAGAACACTCTTGGGACGTTGGCGCAGAATGTAAGGATCTAGGGCAACAAGATTGTCATCTACCGCATTGAATATCACAGAAGGTTTCAAGGTACGTTTAACGAAATTAATTAGAGACGTTGGAACATATTGACTCAGTTGTTTAGCAATCAATGACAGAACAGTTGGGGGTTGCCCGAGTTGAGCAATTGCCTGAATCACCCATTGTTCGTCTTTGGGCAGCAGCAAAACGCACTTGTCAGCTCCGGCATTTTCTAGCACAACCTGGAGCAAGGTAGAAACCAACTTTTCTAGCTCAATTTCGCCAGCTAGGGTTTGAGAAGCTTTGAAGATGCTTGCTAAGTCTAGTGTCTTTGAGATATAATTATCTGACAATGTCGAGGCTTGGTTAGTAGTAGAAGAAGCAGTAAACATTATTTCCGTCAAATTGAACGACTGTTGTCGTTGTTGCAAAATAGATGCCAGCAGTTGAGGATAACGTTGCTCTAAATCGTCTACTTTGGCTTTGTTACCCCAATGGCTATAGGCATAGTAAGCTTCCGTCATGTAGGATTGAGCAATTTTTTCTTTGCCCCATTCTAGATAAAATTTAGCCGCAAGTTCATTGGCAAGAGCAACTTCATGAATGAAACTGTTTTCTTTTGCTCCGCAAATGGCGCAATCATAATATTCAATTGCTTCTGCTTTGTTACCTAAAACCCGATGTTGTTCAGCTTCGACTAAATAAAATTTGTGTAGGTGATTGGCAGGAGAGTAATTCGACCATTCTTTGAACTTTTCTTGGTTGGCAACTACTTTTTCCAAATACTGAGATTGTTCTGTTTCACTAGCTGATTTACATAAAGCCAGATACAGCAGAGAACTATAAAAGTAGAATAAAGTTCCAACAAACATAGCTTTCACGCTATCCTTATAAGAATTAGCTACATCAGCATAATCTGCTGCTTGCTGGTATTGTTCTAACAAATAGCAGAGAACAGTTTTGTTGTAATACAG
>CAZZVG010000418.1:0-5916 GCA_964657295.1 Iningainema sp.
AGGCTGCTTACTTTTTGATTCCTGAAGAGCAGAAAAAAAACACTCACTTAAAAATAGGATGGCTGTTAAGTAAGAGTACAAAAATCGAAGAAATAGGTGAAAATATATTTAAGATTGTCAATCACTTGAATATTGCTAAGGAGTTAATCAAAAATCCAATTGAGCGACAAGAATTGGCACAGTTAAATTTAATTGCTGGGCGCAAAGCCAAAGCATCAACCGCTTATAGTGCTGCTTATCAGTATTTCATTACCGGGCAAGAGCTACTAGTAAATGATAGTTGGCAAATTCAGTATGAATTGATTCTCAATCTTTATACCGAAGCAACGGAGACAGCTTATCTCACTGGCAATTTTGAGCAAATGGAGCAGATGGCACAGGTTGTTATACAACGATCTAAAATGCTGCTAGATACAGTAAAAATTTATGAGATTAAAATTCAAGCTTATGCAACACAAAATCGACAACTTGAAGCAGTTCAAATAGCTCTACAAATACTGAAGCTACTAGATGTCATCTTTCCAAACCAGCCTTCACCGTTTGATATTCAACTTGCACTTTCAGAAACTAAATCAAAATGGGCTGAAATGCAAATTGAGAAATTAGCTGAGTTGACAGAAATGATAGACCCAAAAGTAATAGCCATTATGCGTCTATTATCTCATACTGTGTCCACTGCTTTTATTGCTGCTCCAGAACTATTTTTATTAATAGTTTTAAAACAGATTAGTTTGTTAATTGAGTATGGTAATCATCAAATATCTCCCTATACTTATTCTGCCTATGGAATTATTCTTAGTGGCATAGTTTTTGATATTAAGTCAAGTTATGAGTTTGCTCAAGTTTCACTTAGTCTGCTCGAAAAATTTACTGATCAACAAATAAAAGCTAGAACTATCAATTGTATTTATGCTCATATCAGTCCTTGGAGTAGCCATTTTCGAGCAAGTTTAAAACCTCTCGATGATTCTTGTCAAATTGCGCTCAATAATGGAGATTTTGAATTTGCTGGATACGCAGCACTACATAAAAGTTATTTGGAAGCTTTTTCAGGAATTAATTTACCTGAGATAGAACAGAAGCTGATAAATTATATTCAATTATTTACTCATCTCAAACAAATTGCGATTGTCAAATATTTAAAATTGTATTTAAATCCTATATTATATTTACAGGATTCTAGTTATAAAAACCTAGAAAAAGAAGAGGAAGATCTACTTTTTTCCCAACAAGTTAATGATAGATATGGACTCTTTCATTTTTATTTCAATAAACTATTTTTAGCCTATTTATTTGAAGATTTCTCTACAGCCTTGGAAAATGCTAATTTAGCACAAAATTATTTAGATGGAGTAACAGCTATGGTAGTTATTCCTATCTTCTATTTTTATGATTCACTAATACGTTTAATAGGATATCCTAATGCAATAGCATCAGAGAAAATTAAAATTTTGGATAAGGTGGCAGTTAACCAAGAAAAAATAAAGTTTTGGGCAGATCATGCCCATATGAATTATTTGCACAAGTATTACCTGGTAGAGGCAGAAAGATATCGAGTTTTAGGTGAATATATGGAGGCAATGGAAATGTATGATCGTGCCATTTCTCTAGCGAAAGAAAACCAATACCTTAATGAAGAAGCCTTAGCTAACGAACTTGCTGCGAAATCCTACTTAGGATGGGGTAGAGAGAAAACATCTCAAACTTACATAATTGATGCTTACTACTGTTATGCACGCTGGGGAGCAAAAGCCAAGATTGAGGTTTTAGAGAAACGATATCCCCAATTACTTGCCCCGATTCTCCACCAAGAAACATTCAGTCCTAAGCATAGTACAAATTCCTCTACTGAGCATACAATATCTTTCTCAAATAGTCCTACTAACCAAACTGTTATTGGCTCGAACATGAGCATTTCTGGCTCTCTAGACTTAAAATCTGTGATTAAAGCTTCGCAAGCACTCTCTGGAGAAATTGAGATGGATCAGTTGCTTTCCACTTTAATCCAAGTAGTGATGGAGAATGCAGGAGCCTCTAAGTCTGCTTTAATTTTGTGTCAAGGCAATAGCTTAAATCTGGTTGTTATTGGAAATAATTCTGTTTCACTTGGTGCCTCTACTTGCACAGAGTTTCCTAAAGTTTATCTAGAATCGAGTTCCGATGTTCCCATTACTTTAATAAATTACGTAAAACGTATACAGAAAACTTTAGTAATCGATGATGTAAATAGTGAAATCATTAAAGAAACTGATAGCTATATTGTCGCTCAGCAACCCAAGAGTCTCCTATGTATGCCGATTATTAATCAAGGAAAATTAGTCGGTATTCTTTATCTAGAAAATAATTTAACAACAGGAGCATTTACACGCGAGCGCATAGAAATTCTCAACCTGATCACCACCCAAGCTGCAATTTCTTTAGAGAATGCTATTCTTTACAAAGTTTTGGCACAAGCGAACGAAAACTTAGAGGAATATAATCATACTCTAGAAGAGAAAGTATACCAAAGAACGCAGGAAATCACTGAAAAAAATGAACGTTTAAAACAAACTCTAGAAGAACTGCGAACTACTCAAACTCAATTGATTCAAAGTGAGAAAATGTCAAGTTTGGGGCAAATGGTGGCGGGAATAGCCCATGAAATCAATAATCCGCTCAACTTTATTCATGCCAACATTACTCATGCTCATGAGTATGTCAAAGATTTACTTGATTTGATTACTGTATATCAGCAAGAATATCCAAATCCCTCTTCTTTAGTAAAAGAAAAAGCTAGGAAAATTGACCAAGATTTTTTAGTCGAAGACTTGTCGAGGATTTTAGATTCGATGAATATAGGAACCTCGCGCATCCAGAATATTGTTTTGAGTTTACGCAACTTCTCCCGCTTAGATGAAGCTGACATGAAACTTGTAGATATTCATGAAGGCATCGACAATACTTTGATGATCTTGCAACATAAACTTGACCTAAACAATAAGCGTCCTAAAATAGAAGTTATTAAAGAATATGGAGATCTGCCAGAGGTCACCTGTTATCCTGGTCTGTTAAATCAGGTGTTTATGAATATCCTGAGTAATGCGATCGATGTACTAGATGAGCAGAATAGGTCATGGACTATGGGTAATGGAGAAAAATATTCTCAATTACCTACAATTCATATTAGTACTGAATTAGCAGACAAAAATACGGTCAGAATTCATATTGCTGATAATGGTAATGGCATGAATGCTGAGGTGCGACAAAAAATCTTTGACCCATTTTTCACCACCAAGCCAGTAGGAAGGGGTACAGGTTTGGGATTATCAATTAGTTATCAAATTGTTGTCGATAAACACAAGGGTAATTTAATATGTGATTCTACTCCTGGAGAAGGAACTGAGTTTATAATTGAAATTCCAATGCGATAGTGAGGTATCCCCTCAGGGCAAAGGCATCTAAATTAGTCTTGACAAAAATCCTCATAAATGTCTCAGCGAAATAATCCCGTGTTTCTGACAAGCGATCGCTACGCAATACTACTCGGTTAAGCCCTTTTCGGACACCACATAAAAGTTAGCGATCGCCCTGCATAGCCTGTGCCAGGTATCCGATTACACGGAAAAACTCATTACCCCCTCTTCTACCGTGTAATACACCGTTAATCTCAAAGGTTTCTCCATGTATTACACGGTGTCAGCATAACTGAATTAATTTCGTAATCATTTTAACTGCTTTATTGCCATTGCTTGTGACAGTTGCATCATTTTTAATACCTTTGTACTCAAATTTAGCGATACGGCTTAAGCCGTGGCCAAGGGCATCGCGCTGTGCAGTTGCGTCAGTCATGCAATACATTTGTACTCAAATTTAGCGATACGGCTTAAGCCGTGGCCAAGGGCATCGCTTGTGCCAGTTGCGTAAGTCCTGCAAAACCTAAATCCCGCATAGTTTGAGCGTTTTAGACGCAGTGTCAATCATGACAGTCTGTTGAGGGGGTATTTTATCTCAAGTCTAAGTGGCATAAGCATTTTGGGTAAGTCGTTTAAATCTTTGTGAGCAATCCGGGATAAAGCCGTTGCTGTTCTGGCAGAATCACTTTTTCCATCATGTACTCTATAGTTTGTTGTTTTATCCAGCCCAGCTTAGCCAACACTTCTCCAAAACGGATTCTAGATAATTTTTGCTCACGCAGTGCGACTTCGACTTGTTCTGCGGTGAGTAATCCAGCCTCAACCAGATAGGTTCCTATAGGTTTTACAGGCTGTAATCGCTGAGAAGTTTGCTCATTTGAAGCAGAGAATAGTGGCAGAACCTGGCTGTGCTGTTGTTGGTTCATGTATTCATCTAACAAAATAGAATTGCCACTGACAGAGACTTCCTCCGTGGACTTATTGACTGTAAGTATCTTACTGACCATAGGAGGTGTTGATTTTGTGGTCTGGGCTAAGGACACTGCAAATTTATCGTCAAATTTCCACCATGCTTCGCGGGGCAAAGCCCACTCAATATACTGTTTTATCCCCTCTTTAGTAGAAAGAGGCGCAGGAAACTGAGGATACAACTCTTCAAATTTAGAGTTGTCAGCAATTCGCGCCTCTTCGCCCTCATCGAATACTGGTTTATGAACAATTTTTGCATTGGAGTTTAAGGTGTCGAGGATTGCTTGAGCAACCTCTTTGATGGTCGTGTTGACTCCAGAACCCCGTTGTACAGGTTCTTGGGGTAAATTTCCATCCTTGGTATAAAAAACGTTGGTTAGCCAATCTGCCACATCTGTTACGTAGATAAAATCTCGCCCCTGATTTCCTGAACCCCAGATTTCCAAATCTTGATTGGGATTGTTGAGAGCTTTGGCAACTAGTGCTTGAATTACCTGAGACCCTGTGCCTTTCATCACACTTCTGGGACCATAGACGTTGTGGAATCTCGTAATCATCGCACGCACATTTTTGTTCTGGACATGCATCCGTAAGGCTTTTTCCGCAATCAACTTTGAGCCACCGTACAGCGAATGCGTTTCTCCTGTCCAAGCATCTGCTTCTTTCCAGCCATTGTTTTGATGAGGCAACTGTGACTTGTTCCATTTCAATGGGTAAACACATGCCGTACTAGCATAGATAAAATTCTCGACTCCAGAATTATTGACCACAGTCTGAAACAAATTGGCATCAATCAAGGTGTTATCTTTCCATACATCAAGTCCATGCTTTAAGATGTAAGCGATTCCGCCAATCTTAGCCGCTAGGTGATAGACCGTGTGCATATCCTTAATGATCTTGCGGCAATTTTCTTGAGATCTCAAGTCCATACTGAAGTAATTGATACCTTCTCGGATATTGAAGCCTACATCTTCTAGGTTTCTTCTGCCTCCGCGAGAGCCATCGCCTCCTACCACATACACTTCAGCACCAACTTCCATCAATTTCTTAACTAGGTTAGAACCGATGAACCCTGATCCCCCAGTCACCAATATTGGTTTACCCTTAAGTAGGTGATTGTTCATGTCTTTTTCCTAAACGTTATACAAAAACTTCTGGTGCTAAATATAGCTTAAATAACCAGCTAGTTTACTGCTATTAGTCTGTCAAACCGATGTCGATTGAAGCGGAGACACCGAGACGCAGGGAGGCGGAGAAAAATCTTTTCTCCATCTAGGCTGAAACTGACGCTATTAACCTCATCGTCATGTCCTTCTAAACGGTTCTACTCTCAAAGTCTTGCTACAAAAAGCTTCTAGGAAATTGTTTAATCGGTTTATTTTGTTGTTAGGGCTATAAATCAAGTGCTGACACTGCTCAAACCCACGAGAGATTAATAGTTTCGTCCCCCTCATCCACGTTCTCGCAGTTACGTGGAACTAGCCAGAAGCATGAATGTACTAACCCACTTTCCGCACTTCATCGTGTAATACACGTAGATTTCCAATCTCTGGCT
>CAZZVG010000419.1:0-5903 GCA_964657295.1 Iningainema sp.
CGCGCCCGCAAGCTTGAGGCGATCGCCTAATTCATATTTTGGTTCAGCAACGCCAATAAAGAAGCAATTGCTTTAGCAGCAGACAGTGCAGTTACCGTAAAAATATCAGATGGTACGAAAATTTATAACTCCGCTAATAAACTTTTTGCATTATCTAAACTTCATCCTGTAGGTATTATGGTATACGGCAATGCACAACTGTCAGGAGTTCCTTGGGAGTCACTCATCAAGGTTTACAGGAAGCAACTAGGAAATTCATCATTTCCAAAGCTTAAAGATTATTGTGATGATTTTATAAATTTTATTAATCAAAACCTAAAATTCTTTCCAGAGGATGCTCAAAAAGCATCTGTCGCAGCTATTGTATATGATGTATTTGAAGAGCTTAGAGAAGAAATAAGAATTTCGGTGAGTAAAGCTTTTGAGGATGCTTCCGAACAAAATATAAAAATAACCAAAGCTACAATCACCAAGGTTACAGATGAAGTCATACAAAATTTTTACAACTTTTTAGACAATGCTGAAACAATTATGCATTTTTCTAAGTCATCTAAGGATATAGCTAAAGAATATGAATCGATATTTGAAGAATTAATAGAAGAGGTATTTGAAGGTTTAACAATCAGAAAGACAACTAAAAATAGATTACTAAAAATAGCTGAAAATTCACTACTCAAAAACAGATTTTCTTCTATGATGTCAGGAATTGTTATTGCTGGCTTTGGGGAAGAAGAAATTTTTCCTTCTTTGCATACTTATAATATAGAGTGCGTTTTTGGAAATACATTAAAGTATTCAAAAAATGAAGATAAATCCCATGAAATAGGTTCTTATCCTGTGATTATACCTTTTGCACAGGAAGACATGATAGCAACTTTTCTAGAGGGCATCGATCCAATGCTTCAAAGGTTCTCAGTAAGTACTTTAGAACAAATATTGCAGAACTATTTTGAAGCAATTATTGAACAAGCCACAAGTTCAATTTCTGAAGAAAAACCAGATTTAATTAATCAAATTAATAACCAACTTCAACAAACTAAGCAATTCTTACTTGATAAATACAATGAAAAGATGATAGAATTTAGAAAGATAATTCATATAGAGCCAATCTTAAGCACAGTAAGTATTTTACCAAAAGATGAACTGGCGGCGATGGCTGAGGCTCTTGTAAGTCTTACATCATTGAAGCGCAGGGTAACAACTGATGCTGAAACTGTAGGAGGTCCTACTGATGTAGCACTTATTTCTAAAGGAGATGGATTTATTTGGATAAAAAGAAAACATTATTTTTCTCCTGAATTAAACCATGACTTTTTTGCCAGAAAATCTTATTAAATATCAATAAATCAAAACCAATATTAATAGGAGGTGATAGAGTTGGCTCGTACAAGCAATAGTCAAGCAAAGCAGCAGAACACACAAGATGATTTTTACTCTTCTTTGGAAGAGTGGGAAGTGAAAACTTTTCCAAAGCTCATAAAGAGAAGGGAACGTAAATTACTGGAGAAAAAACCGGATTCTCTTGGAGCGGCTATTGCAAATGAGATTTTTCAGGAAATTTATGTAGAGTTGTCAAAACACTCTTAGAAGTTAGTTAATAATATTTATCCAGTGTTCTTCAAGTATTCTTCTTTAATCTATTTAGAGAAAAATACTTGAATTACTGTTTTTCTGTTGGATAACGCTTCATCCTGCAACCTCCTCACCAACATAAGATTCTACCACCCTTGTCAAACGGTCTAGGTTCCAAATTTCCTCAGCAATGTTCTGATAAAGGCTTTGCCGTGCATCCAAGTCTGCCTTTTTAAATTCATCATGCGGCTGAAACAGTAACCGACTCCGTTTATTATATGCTAAGAAACCGGGGTTATGGTCGTAACATTGAGAATTGAGCGATTTAGTTAAAAGATTCTGACCGTAGTAATGGGGTAACTTTTCAGCGTAGGGCAAATCACCATAACTAGCATTGAACGACTTCGGCAGCAGCAACAGCTGAACAATGCGGTTGCGATACTCGTAAAAATCTTCCTTGCTGGAAAACTCATCTAAGTGGCGCTGGGGTTTATTTGCCCAAATATGCTCCACCTCATATCGATTCTTCCCACTAACGATATATTCGCTGTGGCGCGATAATAGTCCCGACTGCCGTTCTACATGATCTGTTATCCGAGCTAAAAACTGGTATATGGCGTTGTAGTTTTGTTGATGCAGTCGTAGTCGGTCATTTGAAGTAAAGACTTCTTGTTCCGCGTCTAGCTTCTGTCGCAGAACTACTGCCAGTTCAGCAGGGCTTTTCCCGCGAATATCCCTCTTCTGTCACTCCCCGAAAGGAGAACGTTGAGAGAGCCATTTTATCCGCTAGGAAGATAAGGCTTAAATTGATTCATAATGTTCACCAAATCAAGCTTTCCTGACGTAGAACCTATGGCTGACACAGAAACGGTTTTGAGGGATACTTGACCTAGCTTATGGCTCAGAAAATTCCTTCAGAAATCTTCACCGAATTTTTAGATAAACATACGTAATTTTTCTGTTCTCGAATGCGTGTCTTATTGAATAAGTTTTATTAACAACGTTCAATTTAAATGTTTCAGGTTTTTATCAAATTATTAAAAAATCATGTCAAATAAATCATTTTTGAGACTTGCAGTACAAATAGCAATAAAGAACTTAGATAAAGAAGAAAAAGTGAAATCATTGAAAATTTCTTTTTTTCGGTCTGGAAGTTTTCGATTAACAGGTCTAACAGGTCAGTTATGTCCGGTACTTTACCTAAAGATATTCGATGAACTTAAATTGATAGCCAGAAATTATCAAAACGTAATTATTAATGAAATATGTAATGTTGATTACGAAGTTCTTAGTAATCATCAAATACTTGAAATAGTTAAAGCGCTAATGGAAAATGAAAAATAATGAAACCTTTGCCGGATAAAAATTACTAGGGTTTTACTTATGAAACTATTACTACCTTAGAAAATATCAAGGTAAAAACGTCTTCGGTTGAATATCTTCCACCTTTATATAATTTAAAAACTATTTTTCATTGAATAATTTAACTAGTCGAATGATTGAAAAAAATGTTCCTAAAACCAAAAATATACATGTCACGTCAAAAATATAAAGCTCCATTTTACTATATTTAAGATTATGAGTAGTATGAGTTGCATAAGGATCACGATAAAATTTTTGAGTTGCATAAGGCTCATGAGAAAATTTTTGAGTTGTGTGAGTTGGATAAGGATCACGATAAAATTTTTGAGTTGCATAAGGTTTTTGATAAAAATAAGAAGTTCCTATTAATACAAATATAGATAAAAATAATAATAGAATCTGTATTTGATTAGTACGACGCTGATTTAAATCTTTGCGATGTCTTTTCTGATATTCTATTCTTTGTTTTTCATATTTTATTTGTTCTTGTATCTTTTTCTTTCTATCCTCCTCTTTCTTTATTAACTCAATTTCTTCATTGACTTCAAATAGTACATCTTTTAAAATTAATGAAGCGACTTCTTCAACCAGTAAATTTGCTTCTTTAACACTCTTAATTAATAATTTCTGAGGGTTTTACTTATGAAAAATATTTTTACTCACTAAATTTTATTCAACTTTTGTACTGCTCTATCACACCATTTTTGAATCGCCTACTCAAGCGCTTCACTTTGTCCTAGGTCGATAGCTAATGGTATTAATCTTCAATAAATACACGTACATTATGTAGTCTAGGTAATTACCTCAATCCTCTACATGTTCTGTACTACTTAGTTAGTACAATGAATAATAAAGAGGTGTTGAAATGTTCAACCAAAGCATGGCGCAAACACAACAGCAAACTGCAACCAAGTCTGATGATGGCTTGATGCAGCACCGCCAAAATTTAGGTGTTCCAATCGCCAAGCTTCAGAAAGCCCAGTCTACGAGCCACAGAGCCGAAGAGGGATATCCCGCATCTGTCTCTGCTTCCAGAGCAAATATATCTGCTGCTATTTCCTCCAAACTCCGCAATGGCTTGAACTTATAAAGATACTTGGCGAAAGAAATCTCATAACCCCTCATCGTTTTCTCATGGTCTACCCAAGCATCCGAGACATGGGGCAACACCTCGTGGGCAAAATAGCGATCAATATCTTCTTTCAATGGAACATGCTGTGTCGTGTGATTCATCTTATTTACAACTTGGGCGATCGCTTCCTATTTTGGTATCAACTAAAGGCTTTGTGATTTCCGCCTGATCTCGAAAGATTCCACTACTTCCCAGCTTTTGACGCAAACGCTGATAAATTACGTCTAGCCACACGGGAATCACAGGTTTACCTTCATTTAAAGACGCGATCACCCGTTCACCAGAATGGGCTGACCTAAAGGCAAAGCCGTGTAAGCGTTGCTCCTCTCGTAGACCTTTGAGCAGACCCATTGGGTAGGGAGGCGAGCCACATCCAAGTCAAAGTTTACCAGTTCTAGCGTACTAAGAGGGAGCCGCAAGTCAAGAGACATTGTGTCATCAATTGCCACCAGAACATCAAGCACCTCTATTTTGTCTAAATTCAGAAATGCATTACTGGAAGTTGAGGCTTGTTGGAAAGTGCAGCCCAAGTGATTAATATGATCATAAACTAGCTTGGTGATCATATTAATCACTTGGTGATCATGTTTTTTCCCAAATGGCATCTCGACCCGGCTTAATGCACCGAATTTTTCCAGAGTCACGCATTTGGGCCAAAGCCCGGTTGATTGTAGGGCGACTCACGCCTGGGCAGGCACGCTCAACGTCTCCATATTGGAACTGATTCGGCAATCGTGCCACTACGTCAAACACAATCTCGCGTTTTGCACCTCGGCTTACCGTTACCAGACCAACACGTTGCTCAAATTCCCGGTAAGCTGAGAGGACAACACCAAGAAAGTATTCCCACCAAGGAAGTAGGGTATGCTGTCTCTTATGCCAGTCCACAGAAGACTGATACAGGGTGTCGTAATAACTCTCCTTAGTCCGCTCAACAATCTGTTCCAAACTGATGTAGCGACCGACTTCATAGCCTGCCTGATAGAGCAATAGTAAAGTCAACAGGCGAGCCATGCGACCATTACCGTCTCGAAACGGGTGAATGCATAGAAAGTCTAGAACATAGGTGGGAATTAGGAGCAATGGCTCAACCTCATCCGCTTTTAAGAGAGCGTTGAAACGTTCATGTAACTGTGTCATCGCCCCTGGTGTGAGAAAAGCCAAAACGGTTTCAAAGCGCACGACAGACGTGCCATCAGGGCGAATCTCAGTGATATTGTTGTCAGATGACTTCCATCGACCGCTATCCGCAGGCAGAAACTGATATAAATCTCGGTGTAACTGTAGCACTACACCCGTGCTAAAAGCAATGCTCGCGTAATTAGCATGAATAGTGTTGAGAACATCACGATACCCAGCAATCTCTTGCTCAGAACGGTTCATAGGCGTGGTTTTCTGCGCCACTAGTGCCTTAATTCGTTGCAATGGGGCTTCGACTCCCTCAATCCGATTGGATGATTCGGTGCTTTGAATGATGGCAGCTTGCTGTAGTGTCTCCAAAACTTGGGGCGACTGTTCTTTGAAAAGTTCCTGCTTACCTTTGTACTCACCAATGAGCCGGATAGTGCGTAGTAGATTTTGAGTAATTGGCTGGCGCTCAATAAAGCCTGTTTCAAATGACTGCATGAGCAGTTCCTATAAACCCACTCCACCATATTCCCACCAACCAGTTGGCTGGAGCGATCACTCCTGATCTTATCACCCAGCCCAAAAGTAGGGGTCTAAGGCTACCCCCTAACTTTTTCTAAGCGGGTGGGCTTTCTGGAGAAGAAATTTCTACAGTATTTTCCTCCAACATTGATTCTAGTGTTTGAATGACAAATGGGAGATCAGCGCT
>CAZZVG010000420.1:0-5864 GCA_964657295.1 Iningainema sp.
CTAAATCTATTGACTTTTGTCTATCATTTGTCTATAATTAAGGAATAACAAAAGGTAATCGCCCTGCCTGAGAAACATAGCGATCGCCTTTTGCAAACCCATTCCAAGGTTTTTGCCTTTTTATATGATAGTACCACAATACACCAAATTCGTCACCATTGACGAACAGACCATCGCGCAAGCAGAATTCGACGCATATATAGATGCCCAAGCTCAAGAGATAGCACCTGAGCCAGAGATTCAGTTCATCGACCTCGATGGCTTTTACAACTATGAAGCGCTTGCTGCAGGTAAGACCATAGCCACCATTACTCATGATTGTGATGATTTTGTGACTCAACCTTGGATCGTTATGGTTGGGGACACTGAGGTACACCGTACTCCTGCAGAACTTGAGACTATTCAAGTGGATGAGCTGGTGCAGTGGATGGGTGTACAGTGGGCAGTCAAACAGGGGGTGCAACATAACCATGCTGAGAACAGTTTCAGAAAGCATATCCCCGCAATAATCCTTGAGGGATACACCGAAGTCGATGCGATTGGGTTGTGGATGGAACACGTACAGCAGCAGGCTGAGCAGAAGCTTTCTATAAGTGTGGGGTAACAATTCCACTACTACGTAATATGTCACATTGGAAAGACACACATGACACACATCTTTAAGAAAACGATCAGCATTTCTCTTGCTGTTGTTCTATGTTGTAGTACAATAAAACCTACTCTTGCTCAACCTGTACCAGTACTGGCATTGCCTTTGGTCAGCACCCCGGCTGGGCTAATTTTTATCGGTACTGTAGCTATAGGGGGTGTAATTTGGTATATTTATCGAGATAAACATCACCATAAGTTTAGGAGTCAGGTAGCTCCGTCTGGTTTTGTTCAAACAAATACAAGCAATGGTGACCCTTATCCTGTTGGTACATCAATCAGGATTCCTGGTATTGTCAGCAGGGCTAAATGCGAACAAAGAGCTAAAGCTGCCGCAGAGCAATTAGGAGGAGAATGGATTGCTGAATGTACACCGATAAATCAACCACGTGAAACTTCAGATAATGTTGGAGGTGTTGAAAGAATTAATCCAACTGAGGGTACACCTTTATTTATTTGTCATATCAAGAGGGTAAAGTAATGACTGTTGAAAGAACTACACTTTGGAGATATGAGATTCAATACTATCAAGATGGTATTCAACATTTACCATTTCTTGATTTCTTTTACTTCCATGATGATGAAGGTTCTGATGAAAGAAATGAATTTGTACTTGATGTTAGGTTTAAGCATCACTTATTAGATGTTTACAAAAACCCCATAGAGTATTCTCCCTCACCAAGAGAATCTATACAAGGTTATGTGTATGATGGTGTGCGGATTAAAAGAACTCCGGAAACAGAGGAAGAGTTTAAAACAATTGAAAGTAAGTTTCATAAACCTAACCCTGGTTGTGTAAAAGAGATATGGCGGTTTAGTGTACAAGTATGGTGGCAAGGTTTAATTTTTACTGATACGGTGCAAATCGCTGTTTAACAGTAAAATAGAATTTCATCAGGTCAATCACTTAATGTAAAAATCCCAGTAGTACTGCAAAATTGAGTGTTTCTTCTACCATTTGCTTACCCTTGAATCTCATGAGATTCATTATCCTGAAAGAACACTCCAGTGTCAAATTTTGAATTTACAACTGCTGCACTCTGTAAGTCTGGATGCGACAGAAGAAAGGATATTAAAATGTCCAGTGGTCATTACTGGGAGGTGTCCTAATGGGGCTGTGGTATCATAAGTAAGTATACTATGACTCATCATCCAGGCTTGATCCACTCTCCATCCCACCTGCTCGCCAAATTCATCCCATATTCGTCGATCAAGTCTCTCTCCGCCACCCAAACTTTCGTAAATGTTCTTCTGAACGCTAAAACCAAAATGCTTTTTACTAGCATATTGCCAAAGTTTATCGATAATACACAGGTCATCACATGGAAAATTTTGTATATCAGATTTATTCAAATCGCTGGGGCTTTGTTTCAATGCTACTTGGCTCATTACAGTACCTGTTTCATCATCAGCTTTTTTCCATTCTCCGCTCCATAAGTGATCAGCAAGTTTACTATATCTAGATGGTAATTGAAACTTAACTAGATGAATTACTCCTTCTGAAAATTGTTGTTCATCCTTGATAAAATGTTGCTTTCTTTGATTGTCTGTTGATAATTTATAATGCACCACAAATTCACTTAGCTGATTACCAAGCCTTGTTCGATACCATTCTCCTAGCCACGCGCAAAATCTTAGTGCATTTTCCCAACTTATTCCAGTAATGGGTTTTTTAGCATTTCCACATAGAAATCTTTTACTTTGCCAGTGTTGAGGCTGACGAGATTTACCTGTCTCGTCAAGAAATAATTGATATTCGGCACAGGTTATACAGATATTATCAATTTCAAATTCTTCATCAATCCGTACAAAATTCCTGAATCGCCTTATTAGTCTCACTTGCACTGCTAATTTGAAGATTTCTGAGTCGGTTGATTCTAATCCATCATCTAGCCTTTGTATCAATTCTTTGCGAACATTTTCATCTACTTTTAAACTCTCTTCTAAACAATCATAGGCGAGCGCCATCAGATCAGCTGAGGGAGAGGGCATATTTAGCACTGCACAAATCAGCGTAGTAGCATTACTTTGAGCAGCAAAAAGGCGAATAGTTTCTGCCCACCAAAATTTATCAATTTTGGAAATTAATAAATCTTCTTGATTCAATTTACGAATCTCAGTTGCTGCTAAATATTCTTGAAAACTCAAGTGTGCAAATTGATAATATTTTAACTCCTTTTCTACTAACAATCCATTAATATAACAAATCTGCTCAAAAAATTTTTCTGGCTTTGTAGTCACTAACTGCTTTTGTATCCAAGAAGCTCCATCAACCAGTCTAAACTCGCTTTCTTCCTGCTGCATTAACTTTAGTGCTAGTACTTGCAGGACAGATTGCTTATTCTCCTCTATTAGTTCATCGTTAATATTCTTTTCTTTCTGTCGCTTTTCTAATAAAACTTCACACATTTCCTTATAAAGCTCTACTCGTTTTTCGGGCAGGCTCTTCTTTTCTAGACTTAATTTATGGTGAACCATAGAAATCATAGTCAAGAGCAATGGATTAACTGCCATTGCTGCTAAAGGAGAGCTATTTCTAATCCGATTAATTAAATCCTCAGCTTGTTGTTTAGCTTGTTCTTCTATTTCAGAAAAACTATCACCCAAAAGTCTTATTTTCTCTGTTGCCAAATACCATTTATCAATAAAGTCACGAACCTGCTCTATTTTAAATGGTTGCACCTCTAGGACTATTCCTACATTTTTTAGACTCGCCTCTTTATAGCCTCGTGGTCGAGAAGTTAAGATAAAAACATTTTTACTGAAAGAATTTATTTGTTGATCTACCCAATTTCTTACCGCAAGGCGCTGGGTTTCATCCGCAACTTCATCCAATCCATCCAACATGATTAAGCATTCGTTTGCCTTTAATTTTTCTGATAACCATTTAGATAGTGATTGAGACGTTTGATTTTCTTCTCTTTCAATTTTTACTTCTTCAGCAATAATATTTTCTAAAGTAGGTTCTTTCTCGACTATTTTTTTGTAAATATCTCTTATTAGCAACAAAACTGGAATTAACTCTGGAGCTTTTTCATCCTGCTCTTTTTCTTTTTCTTTTGCATATACGTAAGCTAAATGTTTTAAGAGGGTAGTTTTTCCAGATCCTGGTGCGCCCAGCACTACTATACTTGGCTGATTCAAAGTAGGCTCGTTACCTGTTGCTGCTATCAAAAAATCCCAAATTCTCTTTTGTGTATTTCTCTCATAATTCTTCAAAGGAATCATTTCAGAGCGTGCATTGTCTGTATAATTTGCATCAACCTTTAGTGTGACGAATACATGTGACAAAAATAGGCTACTAAGTGGAACTAATCCTTCCGTTTGATAATTTTTGTATTGACTAATCAAATATTCATAATATTTCTTTTTGTTTAGTTCTAGCTCACTCAGCAAATCATCTACGAATGTATCTAAAAAGAGTTTGCTCTTCTCATCGTTCTGTAACCAATCAACCGTTTTATCAAGTTCTAAACAATTACGCTCTTTAAGGAAGTCATACTCAGGAGGGATTTGTTTAACATTTGTTGGTAGGCGAACAGAAATTAATCGGATATTCCTATTAACCTTTTCTTTGTTTAAAGCATTGATTTCCTCGTGCTGCTGTTTTTCTACCTCATTTAAACCGAAAAAAATAACGGCGGATTTTGTTTGTGAAATTGCTGCCTGTATTGCACTTTGAAATTCTGCTTCTGAGTTAATATTATTTTTAGGTATCCAAGGCTTGAGACCACGTTTTTCGAGTGCTTCCGCAATTTTTATAACAAGAGGCTTATCATTACTGTTGTGACATAAAAAGACATCAATAGTCACATTGCGATCACTACTAAGGTCATTAGTTTGTGATGTTTGAATGCTCTTGGTTTCGATGTAGTTACGAGTGTGATCGCAATGTGACTCATTATCTGAAGATTTAGCAGTAGGTGTAGAGACTTCAGGTTGAGAATTAAGATTTAATTCGTTGTTTCGATTTAGTAGTTCTAGCTCTTGGGGTATATTATGCGAGGGAGTTTGAGGTGTTTCCTCTGTTAACAATTCTTGTGCAATTGGCTGTAAAAGCAGGTTTCTAGGGTTCTCTTTACGTGCAGCACGAATAAGCTCTTCAAGCCATCCCTGAGACTCTGCTGTTTGTATTAATTTAAAAACAATGTCTTGTAAATCGCTGTCTTTAGTAATTTCGTTTAAGTTTTTTTCTAGCTCATAATATAATAATTGTTCAAGAAATGATTTACTTGGAAAAGCATTGATTAAAGCGCGTTGTAGTTGTTTAAGCTGCTGACGACGGGATAACATTTAATTTTCAATAAAAGCTAAATTTACGTATGTTGCGTAAACAACAGTAACTACTGACTTTTCGCTCTTGCTTTTAAAGCCGCTAATCTTTCCTCAATCTCAAAAACTCTACGTGTCGATGGCACATCATCAGCGCAACCCAAGTAATGTGCCAAAGCATCAAGCATGACCCTGGTTTTCGTTGTCCCAGTTTCCTGTGCATAAGCATTAAGCCGTTCATCCAGCTTTACTGGAAGCCGGATACTAAATTGGGGTGAAGCCATACTCTAATTCTGTACAGCAATGTGTGATAATGAATGACAACTCTATTATGTACTGTAATAGAGAAAAAACACCTAACGATTCCCTTCCTGCAACAGAGTTAAGAATTGTTGCCAAGGCGCAGCATGACCATTGTTCTCAATCACTAACCATCCCAATGACCCACAGTACTTACCTTTAGCACGACCATTTGCTATCGCCTCATCAATCAGCGCCATCTCAAGAGCAGTTGGCTCATTGATGCTGGTAGCTGCGACCTGTTCTACAATCACAGCAACTTCTGGCTTATCCCCATTCTTTAAAGCATTGACAAAAGCACCAGTGATATTTACGAACGGTTCGTTCCGCTCCACCCGTTGTTTAATGCTCTCATACGCGCCTTGAAAGTTGCCCCAAAGCCTTTTTACCATACTCCTGACAGTTGTATTGTCTTCAATCCTCAGTCGCCGTAATTCCCTCATTGCATCGACTAGTGCTTCATCAGTTGGTGCGTCGTTCGATTTTTGTACTATAGAAGGCACTGAAGCAGGAGAAACAGCAACAGCTGACAGTGCGGTAAGCGCTGCGGGATTCTTTTCAACCGCAATTCCATTCATTGAGTCGTACAACAACTCTACAGCTTGTTTAATAATGAACTGGCGCGGTTCCTTTGTTGAAACATG
>CAZZVG010000421.1:0-5863 GCA_964657295.1 Iningainema sp.
AGTTCAATGCAATGTCGTCCCTGACCGCAACACAAGTCCAGAATGTTGTCATCTAAGTCGAGATTGGCAGCCTGAATTAATAAGTCTACATCCTGTACCGTATTGTTGTCGTTTTCGTAGATATCACCATTTGTCTTGAGATAGGTTGCATCAAAACAAGTGCGCCA
Source organism: Iningainema sp. (assembly GCA_964657295.1). Taxonomy (GTDB): domain Bacteria; phylum Cyanobacteriota; class Cyanobacteriia; order Cyanobacteriales; family Nostocaceae; genus Rhizonema. The sequence goes on from CAZZVG010000421.1 coordinate 168, forward strand.
CCAATCCGAAGGGAGGTGCTGCTCTAAGTTTGAAACTCGACCCAGGGTTATGTTCATGTAAGTATATGTATAAGTATTTCATGAAACTAAAGATACGAATTATTAAAAACCAATATGTCAAGTTTGTAAACTAGCAATTCTAAATTCGGCTTGTCTTCGAGGAATTGGCTTGACTTAGTTGACACGATACCAGGTATTGCATGTCGGTTCAAGCTGCTCATGCCTTGGCTCGTACTAAAACTTACCTTGCTGCTCAGTATTGATGGGTATGACCCCTCATTAATTCGCCAACAGCATCATAAATTTAGAGGATTTAATTTGGACACCGTATTCCGAAGCGCTGCGCGTCTCTACATACTAGGACTTACGCATTGACAGAAAAATCAAAATAAGGGGTATGCTTTTCCGCACTTCGAGCTTGATTTTACTGTTCCCCACTAAGCGATCACTCGCATTTTTAAAAGCCTGGAACGACGTATTTACGTTGATACACAGGATGATGCGTTTGTACAGTGCGTAAGTCTTAACATACATCTTTATTTTGTTTTTCACGGGCGGATTTGGGGGCTTTAAACCCTTTTGGCAGAGGGCATCTATGCAACTTTCTTTCCTTCTGCACCCCGCAGCATGCCCTCTGCCTTTCTTCGGTAAAATGATGTTGATTCACCTGTTACTAATTCCCACGACTAGACACCTTAAATGGCTACCAAAAATTTAGCTCTCAGTAAGCTAACTGCAGATAAAACCTACACACAAATCGTTTTTAAACAAGTATGGGATAAGGTGAAAGCCTATCAAGCAGTTCATCCCCAACAGAAAATTTTTCTGATGGCGTTTGGCGACACGACTCAGCCTTTGCCACCTACAGTGGTGCGGGCTTTGGTAGATGCGGCAACCCGCTTGGGCAATCAGGAAACCTATACAGGATATGAAGACGTTACTGGAAATCCCGAACTGAGACAAGCTATTTGTACCAGCTATTACCAAGGAAAAATGAACATTAAACTTGAACCATCCGAAGTTTTTATCAGCGATGGCGCGCAATCAGCTTCGGTCAACATTCAAGAATTGTTTGCTCTAGATAATACAGTCGCGTTACAAAACCCCACTTATCCTTCTTTTATGGAGGGAACCTTACTGACAGGTCGTCCATTCATCAACTTGCCTTGTCACGAAGACAATGGTTTTATACCAAAACTACCATCCAGAAAAGTAGATTTGATTTATCTATGCTTTCCCAATAATCCCACTGGAGCAGTCGCTAGCCACAAACATCTCCAAGCTTTTGTAGATTATGCGAGAAGCCATCAAGCCGTTATTATTTTTGATGCCGTTTATAGCCAATTTATCACGCTCCCAAACATACCGCGAAGTATTTACGAGATCGAAGGAGCCAAAGAATGCTCAATTGAAATTGGCAGTTTCTCCAAAATGGCAAATTTTACAGGTTTGAGGGTTGGTTGGTGTGTCATCCCTGATGCCCTTACCATTAAAGATACAGTGTCTGGAGAATTAAATAACCTGTGGCGAATTAGACACGCTATTAAATTCTGGGGCACTGCCAATGTTGCTCAGTACGGAGCGATCGCCGCCTTATCTGAACTAGGGCAATCAGAATGTCAGAAGGAAGTACAATATTATTTACAAAATGCTCGCTTGCTCCAGGAAGGTTTGGAGACGACAGGGCTAAAATGCTTTGGCGGTATCAATAGTCCTTTTGTTTGGGTAAAGGCACCCCAAGGATTATCGTCTTGGCAGTTTTTTGAGAAAATGTTACAATTGACAGGTATTGTAGGTATTCCCGGTTGCGTATTTGGCTCAAGTGGCGAAGGATTTTTGCGTTTGAGTGCTCTAGGTCAGCGTGAGCTGATTAATTTTGCTATAGAAAATTTGTCACACATCTTTTTTAGATCTGAAAAATAATAATGGTATTTATGCAGAAGAGCAACAATATCGCGATCGCACGGTGAAGTATCTCCTGAAAAAAGCTCAAGCTTTAGGCTTTAATCTCGTTGCTCAATCCACTGCCACATAAAGTGTTTCTTCAGAGTTAACTTATTACTAATGCTCCTGATTGGATACAATTAATCTAACAAAACATCGTCAGTTTTAGGTGATTTCAGTCCGATTAGTGAGTAAAAAAATATGACCGGCAAAAACTTATATCTTAAACAAAATGTCCTAGTAGAGCCTTTATTCAACCAGTGGTATGCTTGGTCTTACCTGATATCACCAGCAACAGCTGCAATGTATATCGCCAACTTGCATTTAAAAGTAATGCAGTCGTTTGTAGATGCCCCCCAAGCTCATAGATTTGCCAGCAACTACGATAAGAGCAGAGTTAATCAAATCAAGGCATTGTTGGAAAAAACAAGAAAGGAGCAAGCTCATATGCTGGAGTTGGCGGAAGCTATAAAGACAATTGATAACATATTGATGAATGAAGCAGATGGATATCCTCTTGAGCCTTTATATAACAAGGTTCCTGATGTCTTGAGAGGCTACGTTGAACTGGTTTATGACCTGAATAATCATCCCTCGATTAGATTTATAGAGGGGCTATTATATAAAAGCCCGTAGTATCAAACATCATCACAAAGCATTGCTCTTTCTATCATCGATCAAGATCAGCGTCCTTTTAGATTCAGCACTCCCAGATTAAAGGAGGACAAGTGTTTACATCTAAATATAGCTTTTATGCATAAGGATTTGGATGAGTTATTTAAGATGAAAACTAATCCTAATAAATTTAATTTTGTTAAGGATATTTTAGGGGTTAACAACAAGGAAGATGATTTATTATCATTTTTCACAGACAAAGAACCACATTTTCCTTCTACATACGATGGTGATGCCATAAGAATTCGTTACTTTGGTCATGCCTGTATCTTGATCGAATATCAAGGAATCAGTATTTTGTGCGACCCACTGATTAATTATCAATATAACAGCGAAGTTTACCACTATAGCTATGCTGACTTACCCAAAAAAATCGACTATATACTGATTACCCATCAGCATCAAGACCACTGTTCTATTGAGACATTATTGCAGTTAAGACATAAAACTAGAAATGTTATTGTACCTAAAACTAATAGTGGAGGTTTGGCAGATCCATCTATGAAATTAGTGTTACAAAACATAGGGTTTAAGAACGTCACAGAAATTGACGAGATGGAAACTATTACAATTGAACAAGGAAAGATTGTAGGCTTGCCTTTTTTGGGCGAACATGCAGGATTAAATATCAGAACAAAAACTTCATTTTTGGTTTGTAGTAAAGAAAAATCGATATTGATTGGGTCTGATTCAAATACTGTCGAGCCTAAACTTTTTGAGCACATACATGATGTAATCGGAAATATTGATGTACTGTTTTTGGGAGTTTACTGTGATGGAGCACCGTTGACTTGGGCATATGGTTCATTATTGACTAGACCATTATCTAGAAAGATAGACGAAGCAAGAGCACTTGACGGTTCAAGTTATGAAAGAGCAATGGATCTGGTAAACTGCTTAAAACCTCAAAAAGTCTATGTCTATGCGATGGGTTATGAACCCTGGTTATCTTATCTTCTTTCTGTCCAAAGTATGGAAGACTCTCACCCAAGTATCCAATCTAAAAAATTGATTGAGGATTGCAGGAGTCGGAGTATTGCTGCAGAAAGATTATTTGGTCACAAGGAAATTTTTTTGAAATAGGGGTAGTGGGCACGAAGCCCGCATTTCTCACCAACTCTGAAAAAATCGAGTTCAAAACCTGTTTAAATGTATATGTGGCAAGCTTTTCAGCAGTTATAAAGTATGGTCTATGATTACTGTAAGCACGCGGCAAATTTTAATTGCAATTACTAGCTCTTGTCCGTACAAACATATTTTTGCTACTGCTTACAGATCGGCACCTTCGGGACGTAACGTGTTGTTCGCTACCACGCTCAAGTCGTTCAGTTTGGGTTGTACCCCTTACTCTAGACACTGGTTTAACCGAATTAAGAAGGTGGTGAATCTTCCTCTTTCAAGCCCCTAGCTATAAGCTAGGGGTTAGTGACTGGTTATGAATTAATGATTAGTGGTTAGTCGTTACTATAACAATTCCCCAATTAACAACTAACACCCAACAAAAGCTAAATGACATGCAAATTTAGAAACAGCGTGAATATAAATGTTAATTGTCCTGCTAAAACAAATAAGTATATGACAGCTTTGGGTTTAAAAACTGACAGCAATAAACTAATGCTATTAATGTCAACTATTGGTCCAAAGACTAGAAAAGCCAACAAGGAACCACTAGTAAAACTTGAAGCAAATGACAGAGCAAAAAATGAATCCACTGTCGAACATATTGATACCACTGTTGCCAGTATAAGCATGGCAACGATGGAACTGATAGGACCAGAACCCAAGCTGAGAATAATGTCCCGAGGAACCAGTACTTGAATTGATGCGGCGATCGCACTTCCGATCACCAGTACTCCTCCTAATTCTCGCAATTCTTGTACAATATTATCTACCACCAATTGCAATTTGTCTGTCCTGCCCTTATTGGAACTTGAGGCAACTGTAGTATTTACAGGCAAGGTATTGACATCCATCCGTAGGGATTGCCCGGCTTTTCCACCCAGCAAATAACTTCCTGATTGCAACAAAGTAGGTACCGCAGCTCCAGGTTTAACCAAATTACCTTCTCTACGGCGTTTTGGTTCGGGTTTCGCGGGTGGGTTAAATTTTAGATAACGGGCAAGAGCGGGTTGTAGTACCTGATTTAGATCCTTTTGACAACTGAAGACAAAGCCGATAATCATTGCGATCGCTAAAGAAAACACGACTCGAAACACGACTATTTCTGGCTGTTCGCGAAATGCCGTCCAAGTTGCCCAAATCACAATTGGGTTAATTGTCGGTGCCGCTAGCAGAAAGCCTATTGCTACGGGTATAGGTACTCCCTGCATCAACATTCGCCTTGCAACTGGCACGTTGCCACATTGACACACAGGAAACAAAAACCCTACCAGGCTACCAAATAGCGCACCCACAAATGGGTTTTTAGGCATTTTTTCTACGAGTTTGCGTTCATCGACAAAAAACAGCAGCAAACTGGAGAATAAAACCCCTAGTAACAAGAAAGGCATCGCCTCGACTAATAGACTGAAGAATAGCGTGAAACCATTGTTTAATTGATTCATGTCTGTCGCTGATTAAAGCGGTGTTAAGTTCTAAAGTTATCGGAATGACTTTCAAGGTAAGAATAATGCTAACTTTTGAGAGTTTGTAGCTCTGCCGCCATATTGCCAGTATGACTTTAGTCATGTTTAGCAATCCAAGAAGATGCTGTTATGTACTTGTATGAATCATAATTCCTTGATGGTCAAACTTTATCAATGGTTCCAATTCAGAAACACGAGTACGTTAATTCACAATCACTCTTGATTTACCTACCGTTCTACTTACTACATTTTGGGTTTGTTTTATGTTACGTAAGATATCTTTTCACAAATGTTTTACAGTTTCTAAACATTGGGGATCGCTTTTGGTGGTACTCCTGATCTATTCTGGCTGTTGCACAGCAAAGTATGTTACCAGATATAGTCAATGACATACAAGTCATATTCTCAAGAAACAATGTAGAAAAAATGACACGCCGGTAAGCTCGAACGATCAGGACATGTAGATACACGACATGTCTTGTCTGTTCATGA
>CAZZVG010000422.1:0-5858 GCA_964657295.1 Iningainema sp.
TATCTTTGCGAACAACTTTTCCAAAAGCCTGCCATCGTCACTGATTACCCAGCCGAAATCAAAGCGTTTTACATGCGCTTGAACGACTCGGAAAATACTGTCCGCGCAATGGATATTCTCGCGCCCAAGATTGGTGAAATTATTGGTGGTTCCCAGCGCGAAGAACGTCTTGACGTACTCGAACGCCGTATCACAGATCAAGGGCTGAAGACAGAAGATTTGTGGTGGTACCTCGATTTGCGTCGCTACGGTACTGTTCCCCATGCTGGTTTTGGACTGGGTTTTGAACGACTCGTGCAGTTTATGACAGGGATGGCAAATATCCGCGATGTGATTCCCTTTCCACGTACACCGCAGAATGCTGAGTTTTAATCTCGGATCTGACTGTTGAGTCTTTAAGGACGTCAAGACATGAGTTCTGGACAAATTTCTTATGTACAGACTTCTTCTGTACATAAGAAATTTGTCGGATTCTCACCAATTCATGCGTGAGGCAATTTGTGATTTCTTGTTCAGGGTTTAAAGTTGCAACTTGAGATAAATTTGGTGTTGGCAGCCAAACCATCCCAATATCAATTCGCCCAGAACAACAACCAACCACTCCTGAGAAAAAATAGCTGAGAGTGGAAGAACTCAGATTCGCTCTCATCTGAGCGAGTGATTGCGGAGGTATTAAACCAGGAATATTGATTTTTCTCGACCTCATTAAATAGGGAGAGAAGTCACCAGACGGGTAACTCAAGCTTGAGGAACAACGGATGCACGCTTGATTTGCGATCGCAGGTGAGTTCCTTCAAGCAGTTATGTTCTGAATTTTTTCAGCAGACGTGAGTTTGATCAAAACAAGTCTAAAGATGGGTCCTATCAATTGCAAAACGCCATCAACCATGTTAAATTTTCATTTAACTACGGTTATCTTATAAGATAACCGTAGTTTTAAAAAATAAAGACTTTTAATTGAATGTACTACAACATTTTTCTTTGGCAAGGTGCTATGGAAACACCATGGCACGAATGAAGCTAGCCATACACAGGAAATTGTGGCAGGTCAAACCTAAATTTATGAAACTGAATAGGAAGCAACTATGACAATTCCAAGTAAACAAGTCAAATCTACCACCCAGCAAGATAATCGACGGACACAAACTCGCATCCGAGTTTGCATTCCCAAAAATTTACATGGAGAACCAGTCATTTCACGACTAGTTTCTCACTATGACGTTACAGTCAATATTGCAGCTGCAAAACTAAGTGCCAACTTGCCTTCTGGTGGTTGCTTTGAGTTGGAACTACGAGGAACAGCCTCGAATATTGAAAGCGCCTTAATCTACCTAGATGAACTGAATTTGGAAATTTGGCACTCCTCCACCAATGAAGAAGATGGATGGTAAATATAGTCCTGAGTCCTGAGTGAGTTGCAAGGAGTATGAGTTTTGAGTTATGGAAAATTTTTAATTCAAAACTCAAAACTTACAACTCAAGCTAGCCAGTCGCCTCAACGGGGGGAACCCCAACGCCAGTCGCCTACGGCGAGAAAACGCCTCATGCGCGCTGGCTCTTCAGGACTGTATTTATGCCATTTGATTTTCAATCGCCCACCGCGCCAGTTCGGTGCGGTTGTGGAGATTGGTTTTGCCCAACATGTTAGACACATGGCTTTCAACCGTGCGCTGACTAACATTTAATTCTTCAGCAATTTCCCTGTTAGCTAAGCCCCTAGCGACAAACTGCACGACTTTCAGTTCTGTTGGGGTTAACTGCACATCAAAGGGAACCTGAATTCGGGAACCGTTTTCCCCTCCTTTTGATTGGTGTTCTTTCCAGCGAATGGTTTGCTTGAGAGAAGATTCTACTTGCGCTACCAATTCCTCTGGTTCAAAGGGCTTCACCATATAGACATCAGCACCTTTGTTCAAACCTTTAACTCGGTCTGCACTTTGTCCCTTAGCAGAAAGGAAGAGAACGGGAATCCAACCTGTACGTTCGTTCTGCCGGACTTGTTCTACAAAAGTATATCCGTCCATTTCTGGCATCATCACGTCGCAAATGATCATGTCTGGAACATCCTGCTCTAAAATTTCCAGTGCTTCTCGGCCATTTTCGGCGGTGATGACTTCATACCCGCGAAATTCTAAGTAGTCCTTCACCAGCAAGATGAGGTTAGGGTCATCATCAATAAGCAGAAGTCGTTTGTGTTCTTTCATGCTGGGTTCTTTCATAGCAGTAGCACTTGTCGCGCTTCGGTCCATCAAGGTCTTGAATGGTTATCCTTTATAGTGGATTATTGAGATGTTGTACTTTTTTCCCACTTAACTTGCCTTTGGTTCATGGAAGTTTCAAAAGCCGCGCTCACTTTCCTTGAAACTAAAGACCATATCATCAACGGCAAAAGTCCAGTAAGGATACGTAGATCCGCAGTATTTATAATGCGTTATTATATATCGCTTTGAAAAGTGCGGGTGAAAAAACACTCAAGAAATAATAATCCTTTAGATTAACAAGCAAATATTGGCTTAAGATGCTCCTGATGAAAAACCAACCCGCACATTCATTTTCTTACTGCTTTCCCATATCCTCTGGATTTTAAGCCTCTATCGGTTGTTCACAAGAAACTAGGGAAGTTTCTTGCAAACGATGGGTTAAAAATGCATATTCTTGTACTACCTTGTTGCCTATCAAGTGTTCTTGGATGATCCATTCTGTTAATTCTGGGGTTGCTTGGCGATACCAGACCCCATCCGAGTAAACTACCATTATCGGTCTATAACAACAAACTCGCAAGCAGTTGGCTTTGAGTCTGTAAATCCTACGAGATCGTTGTCTTCAATAAGAATCGAGTCGAGCGTCTTTAATTCTCTTTTTCAAGTATTCCCAAGACTCCAGATTAGCTTGTTTTGAGTGGCATATAGCAAGTGTCCGTCTAGCACAAAGAAAAACCTGTCGCTCTCGTTTTTGTAAATCAATCAAGTTTTTCTACAATGGCTTATGGCTCTATTCCCTGGATGTCTGGTAGTCTTTGGTATTTTAAGGCTAGACCTCATCACTGTATTGTTACGTATATTGCAGATCCGCAAATACAGATCCATGAGATTTTTTCAGTGATCGCAAACAATCTTGACTATATAAAACTATTCGTAACGTTAGAAACAAAAAAAGAAGGTGGACTCTACTGAGTACTATTACTCAGGTAGAATGCAGGCTAAGTTCGGGAACCCGTACAACAGATTACGTTGCCATCACACACTACTTTTAGTTAAATTAGCACTCAGGAGTTGAGAGTGCTAAAAGGGGAAGAAATTTGTATGGCAGCTGTATCTCTAAGCGTTTCGACAGTAAAACCTTTAGGCGATCGCGTCTTCGTTAAAGTAAGTGCCTCTGAAGAAAAGACAGCAGGCGGTTTATATTTGCCCGACACAGCTAAAGAAAAGCCCCAAGTAGGGGAAGTGGTTGCCGTCGGTGAAGGCAAGGTAAAAGATGACGGAAATCGTCAGCCATTAGAAGTGAAGGTAGGAGAGAAAGTTCTCTACTCCAAGTACGCCGGAACAGATATCAAACTGGGTACCGACGAGTACGTACTTCTTTCGGAAAAAGACATTTTAGCAATCGTGAACTAATAGCGATTAGCCGTTAGCAATTAGCAATTAACACTTACCAATTCACAGAATCGTCAAAAACTATGGCAAAGCGCATTATCTACAACGAGAACGCTCGTCGTGCCTTAGAAAGAGGTATGGATATCTTGGCTGAGGCTGTTGGTGTTACCCTTGGTCCTAAAGGTCGTAACGTGGTGCTAGAGAAGAAATTTGGTGCACCACAAATCATTAATGATGGTGTGACCATTGCGAAAGAGATTGAATTAGAAGACCACGTTGAAAACACAGGCGTTGCTTTAATTCGTCAAGCGGCATCTAAGACCAACGATGCGGCTGGTGATGGCACCACCACTGCTACTGTTTTGGCTCACGCAATGGTGAAAGAAGGCTTGCGGAACGTTGCCGCAGGTGCTAATGCCATTGAGTTAAAGCGTGGTATTGACAAAGCTATCACCTTCTTGGTAGGGAAGATTGCCGAACACGCTCGTCCAGTAGAAGATTCCAAAGCGATCGCTCAAGTCGGCGCGATCTCATCTGGTAACGACGAAGAAGTCGGTCAGATGATTGCCCAAGCAATGGATAAAGTTGGTAAAGAAGGTGTGATTTCCTTAGAAGAAGGGAAGTCCATGACTACCGAGTTGGAAATCACAGAAGGGATGCGCTTTGATAAAGGCTACATCTCTCCTTACTTCGCCACCGATCCAGAGCGGATGGAAGCCGTCTATGATGAGCCTTTCATTCTGTTGACCGATAAGAAAATCGCTCTAGTCCAAGATCTCGTACCAGTATTGGAGCAAGTGGCTCGTGCTGGTCGTCCCTTGGTCATTATCGCCGAGGACATCGAGAAAGAAGCTTTGGCAACCTTGGTTGTGAACCGTCTGCGCGGTGTACTGAATGTTGCTGCTGTTAAGGCTCCTGGATTTGGCGATCGCCGTAAAGCAATGTTGGAAGACATCGCCGTTCTCACCGATGGTCAATTAATCACCGAAGATGCTGGTTTGAAGCTGGAAAGTACCAAGCTGGATATGCTGGGTAAAGCCCGCCGCATCACCATCACCAAAGACAACACCACCATTGTTGCCGAAGGTAACGAAGCTAATGTTAAGGCTCGTTGCGAACAAATCCGCCGTCAGATGGATGAAACCGAATCTTCCTATGACAAAGAGAAGCTGCAAGAGCGTTTAGCTAAACTAGCTGGCGGTGTTGCAGTCATCAAGGTAGGTGCTGCAACCGAAACCGAAATGAAGGATAAAAAGCTGCGCCTAGAAGACGCTATCAACGCTACCAAGGCTGCGGTAGAAGAAGGTATCGTTCCTGGTGGTGGTACAACTCTGGCTCACTTGGCTCCTGAGTTGGAACAATGGGCAACTAGCAATCTTAAGAATGAAGAGTTGATTGGTGCGTTGATCGTTGCTCGTGCCTTACCTGCTCCTCTAAAGCGGATTGCTGAAAACGCCGGTCAGAATGGTGCCGTCATTGCTGAGCGCGTGAAAGAGAAGGACTTCAACACTGGCTACAACGCTGCTACCAATGAATTTGTTGATTTATTGGCTGCTGGTATTGTTGATCCTGCCAAAGTGACTCGTTCCGCTCTGCAAAATGCTGCATCGATCGCTGGTATGGTGTTGACCACCGAGTGTATCGTGGTTGACAAGCCTGAGCCTAAGGATAACGCTGGTGCTGGCGCTGGTGCTGGTATGGGCGGCGGCGACTTCGATTACTAAAACTTTATAGTCCTCTATTTGTAAAAACGGCTGCTTCCTTAATGGAGGCGGCTGTTTTTTTTGGAACTGCTCCTGATGCTAGAGCGCAGAGCAAGAGGTAGAGGAGAGAGATTAGTCAAATACCAAACACACTCAAGAATGCTCAAGAAACTCTTCTGGCTCAATACCAGCTTGCTTTAAAATTGCACGTAATGTTCCCTCCGGCATATCACCAGAATGATTGGGAATAGTAGTATAGCGATTAGTTTTAGGATTAAACCAGATTTCATGACTTCCGGCGGCTTGACGATAAAACACAAAGCCAAAAGATTAGATAATTTTGATAATTTCTCTATAGCTAAACCCAGCTAATCTAACCATGAATTAACTACCGACTTACCACTAAAGGATAATCAAATTGTTCGGCTATTAGTTGTAAATAATCTGGTAGGCGATCCTGAGACTGTGCTTCTAAGAGCTTACGTGCCACATCACGGGCAATCTCCAGGGTTTCAGCAATTGTTCGGCCTTGGGCGACTAAACCTTGAAGCTCATCAGATGT
>CAZZVG010000423.1:0-5858 GCA_964657295.1 Iningainema sp.
TAATATTATCAGAATCCAATGTTGCGATCGCTTCGATAACCCAGTTACCCTCTTTATCCAAAATCAGAAAACCTGTTTGAGCCCCAGCATTCTCAATCACCGTTTTCATCAACTTTATCAGCAATTTGTCCAACTTAATTTCACCAGCGAGGGCTTGAGAAGCTTTGATAACTGTGGCGATATCCAAACTTTCAGCGTTCCTGTTAGAGATAGAAGTAGTAGTACTAATATCGGAGGTTGAGAATGCTTTGGCTGTTCCTAGACGCAACTGAGGATATTCCGATTCTAATTGTTCGACTTTGGCTTTTGCTCCCCATCGGCTATAACAATGATGAGCATTTCTCAGATAGACTTGACTAATTTCTTTTCTCCCTCTAGAGAGATAAAATTCGGCTGCTCGCTCATAAGCCAAGGCTTCTTCATGGATAAATTCATGTTGCTTGCCGCCTTGAATTGCTTGTTCATAAAGTTCTTCTGCTTCCCAGTTTTGTCCCAAGACTCGTGCTTTTTCTGCTTCTACTAGATCGTATTTGTTTTGAAAATTTTCATGGCAATGGCTAACCCATGTTCTCATGAGAGCCTGATTCTCTGTTACTTGTTTAAGCAATTGTTTTTGTTGCTCGTTATCACAGTTGGTACAATAAGCAAGTAAAGCAAGAGAAGAGTAGAAGTTGTACTGTGGTACAGTCACATGCGAACTAAGATTTTCAACATATTTTCCAGCTTCAATACTGTTGTCAAAGGACTGAACGTAATCTTTAAAAAAATAGTAGGAAATTGTTTTATTAAGATAGCAAATAAAGAGTGACCATTTATTCTGATTTTGTAAATAATCATCTGTTTCTTCCTTGCTACACCCTATAATCAGAAGTTGTCTATTTTCATATCCGTTAAGCAAATTCATTATAATTTTTTGACATATTGTTGTAAAAAAAGTAGAATGTTCTTGTTCAAGATTTTTCATTATTTTAATATATTTAGCGAAATCCAGCCCAACTCCCTCTAAATGATGCCCTCCAAAAAACTTTATTAAACAATAAGTTGCAGATGCAAAACAAGCGAATTCGTTCTCTCCTGTATTTATCCCTTTTTGAAAACCATTCAGTAAATTTTCCTCTGCTACTCTATCTCTAAGAAACTTTTTCCAATGCCATATAAATCCGTAATACGTATGCATCGCTAAAGCTTCTACTTTAGGATTATTGAATTTATCCAGCAACTTTATGGATAGTTCACCAAATTCATATCCCAAATCAATATTTCTCATCAGATTAATATTACTCATTCCCTTACAGAGAAATGAGCCATAAAAACTATAGGGACAAACTGCTTGAGGAGCATTCCCATATTTGATACAAAGATTAAGTTGAATTAATACCGCCTCAACATGTAAGAGGAAATTTGTCACTATTGTAGATGACATAATCTGCTGTAATATTGGTAAGGCTTCAAGCTTATATGGATCGGTCATTTGGGGAAGATGCACTAAATTCTGAATCGGCGAGTCTTTCAAGAACAGTTTTAGAAATGTTTGTTCTTGGCTAATCATCTTTTCTATTTCACTGGCTTCTTGGGAGATTTCTATTCCAAGTTCTGCTAAAGCTTTAATTGCGGTATCTATTGCTTTTTGTTCCTGAGATTTTGCATTATATACTAATATTTTTATCTGATATACCTTGACTTTATCCAGAATCTCTTTAGCTTGTTGCAGAACAAATGCAGACATTTCTTCAACTTTATCAAATTTTGTGTTTAAGTAGAGAGCTTCTAAGGTTTCTAAGTGTAGTTCGAGAGCCAATTTATACTGATATTCCCAGCTATTTGGTATCAACAACCCTAAACCAATCTCTAAATACCTTAGAGCCGGTTCATATGCTGTCGATGCTTTCGCTTTTTTACCTGCTTGAAGATTTAATTGAGCTAACTCATATCTTTCTGATTGATCAGTAATTAATTCAGATCCTTCGTCAAGTTGATTGACAATCTCAAAAAGATCTTCGTCCAACTCACGTAACTTAGTATTCCCCAACAAAAGGCGACCTACTTGAAGATGAACCGCTTTTTTCTCATCTTCTGGAATCAGAGCATAGGCAGCTTGCTGGAGCCGATCATGCAAAAATTTGTAGGGAATATATTCTGGATACTTTGGAATGAAAGCGGGAGATATTTCTAAAGTATCATTTGAAATTTCCTCCTGAGTCCACAGCAAGGGAATCTTATAGCTATCATTCAGAGGTACAATCAAACCTTCCTGTAACGCTGGCCAAAGCTCTTTAGCTGTATCTGTTTGAGATTTAGTATTGACAACGGAGAGAACTTCTAAATTAAATCGGTTGCCAATACAGGCAGCTAACTTTAGAACATTCTGGGTGTTCTCCTTCAGTTTCCCAATCTTGCCGATCATTAAGTCAACCACATTATCGGTTATTCCAATCCTTTTAATTTGTTCAATGTCCCACTGCCAATAGCCTGTACGGGCATCAATTGACAACTGGTTTTCTCTATATAGGGATTGGAGTAATTGGGTTAAGAAAAAGGGATTACCCTGAGTTTTATCGTTTACTAACTCTGCTAGAGGCTTTGACTCTTCTGCTGAGCAGCTTAGGGTATCGGCTATTAATTGATTGATGTGATTGATTCCCAAGGGTTGAAGCGCAATCTTATTGACTATAGCACCTGCCTTTTTAGTGTGTTCTAAGGTTTGCATTAAAGGATGTGTGGAACTAACTTCATGATCTCGGTAGGCTCCGATAATCAATAAATATTGGCTATCAGAATCCGTTATTAATAGCTCAATTAACTTCAGAGACGGTAAATCTGCCCACTGTAAATCATCTAGGAAGATAACTAAGGGGTGTTCTTTTTTGCTGAAAATACTAATAAATTTTTGAAAGAATAAGTTAAATCGATTTTGAGCCTCCCTTGGTCCCACTTGAGGGACTGGTGGCTGTTTACCAATAATCTGTTCTACTTCCGGAATCACATCGATGACGACCTGACCATTAGGTTCCAAGGCTTCTAAAATTTGCTGTTTCCAGGTTTGTAGTGTTGCTTCAGGTTCGGTCAGGATCTGCCGTATTAAGTCTTGAAAAGCTTGACTGAGGGCAGCATAGGGAATATCCCGCTTCAACTGGTCAAATTTGCCCTCGATAAAGTATCCTCGCTGGTGTACTATCGGTTTCTGAACTTCATTGACCAAAACAGACTTGCCAATTCCTGAATAACCGGAAACCAGCATCATCTCAGTGGTGCCTTGGCTGACTCGTTCAAAGGTGGTTAATAGTTGAGTGACTTCCGGTTCTCGACCATAGAGTTTTTGGGGAATGTGAAACTTATCAGAAATATCCCGACGTCCCAGATGAAACTGGGAAATTTGACCTAGAGTCTGTAATTGATAAAGACAGGTTTCGCAATCTGCTTTTAGTCCCCGGGCACTTTGGTATCGTTCCTCTGGGGATTTGGCTAACAATTTCATCACCATGTTGGAAACGCTTAAAGGAATATCACCAATTGGTTCATGGGGTGGCACAGGTTGTTTAGCAATATGACAGTGCACCAACTCCATAGCATCAGTAGTTTCAAAAGGAAGTTGATGGGTAAGCAGTTCATAAAAAGTGACACCTAGGGAATAAAAATCTGTCCGGTAGTCTATTGATCGGTTCATTCTACCAGTTTGTTCTGGGGAAATATAGGCTATAGTTCCTTCTAATTGATTGAGGTTATGAACTGTCTGATTTTCCCTGGATAAACGGGTGGAAATGCCAAAGTCGATGATTTTGAGTAGCCCAGTTTCTGGGTTATAGACGATGTTGGAAGGGTTAATATCTTTGTGGATAATATCAGCAGTGTGAATAGCCCGCAAACTCTCAGTCGTCTTGATAGCAATGGTGAGAAATTCTTCTAGGGTAAACTGGCGCTCAGACATTAAAAGTTTTAAGGATGTCCCACCAAAGTCCTCCATGAACATGACTAGACTATTCTGATATCGCTTTAAGTCATAGGCTTTAATAACTCCATTAACATTCAGGGAGCGAGTGATTTCATATTCCTGCTTATATTTGGTGAGTTCTGAGGGAGTTGGATAGGTCTGTTTAAGAATTTTAAGAATAATGGGTTGATTATCGGGCTGGAGTATGGCTCGATAGACTAAGGAATTATTACTTTCATAAATTTGTTGGATAATCTGATAGTCTGTTATCGAGTTCATGACTGGGATCTCCTAAGTAAAAAGTTCTCTTTTCCTTCAGATTCTGAGTCTTGGACGAACATTTACCCCTTATAATTAGAGTCAGATCTCTGGCAAATCTCAGTTATCATCGTAGTCGTAACCTGAAGACCATCTCTAGAAGACCTGACAGCAACCTGTGACATCCACATATCACAGTTTTTACAAGCTGACCTATTATCCAACTGATTAAGGATTAAATCGCGTCTAAGTTGATTAAAGAGATTCCCGTGCCAGATATCTTGCAAAGTCTGTTTATTGTAATCCCCCAAACTTTCAATATCCTGATCAAAGCCAAGTCTAAATAAAGTTTCAATGCAGTAGTATATTCTACCGTCAGGCAAAACAGCCATTTCTGTAAATGGAAACAGACAAGACCACCTACCCTGGGCTTTATGAATGTAATGTTGGATGGAATCTTGTACGGCGTCGTTAATCTTGCCAAGACGTATATTAGTCTCTTTATACTGTGCTACATTTAATACGAAAATGCCATCAGCTTTTGTGAGCCAACGTTCTCGGAATTGTTGTTCTTCTTCAAGGGTAACATCCTGATTTCTGACAAAAGATGTCCTCACTTCACAGGGAATACCCAATTGATCGCGGAGTCGCAGAAAATTGATCACATTAGATTCGACGTGATTGAGGTTGGCACCCCTAACTTTCAAGTAGGTATCTGGATCAGCAGCATCAATGCTAATATCAATACTGGTTAGACCAGCTTTCAATAACGCTTTAGCTCGACTTTCATCTAGCAACTGACCATTGGTGGTCATATGAACTTTGGGAACCCCTTGTTGCTTACAGAGTTGGACGAAATCTACAAGGTTAGGATGAAGCATTGGCTCTTCAACATTGCCAATGACGATCGCAATTCCATCTTCCCCACATTCTCTCGCCAGTTGCTCCATCATCTTCCAAGACATTACCTTGTTACCTTTGAAGAAGTCTGTTGTATGGGTTGGCTTAAGCAACGGACTGTGATAGGGGCACATGACACATTTGAGATTACAGGTATTCCCCACAATCACCCTAACATAGGAGGGTTTCACAGCTATTCCATAATGGTTAGCAAAGTAATGGATCTGCTCGTGAATGTCAGTTTCGGAAATAATTTGGAAGGGTATTGAACCTAATAAATTCCCTTGAGTTTTGCCTTCAAACCCTTGACAAAGCTGGTTCCAGATATTACTTAACTCTTGAGGATACAAATAGGCTAGTGGTGGATACGAGGGTAAACCTAATTCTGATGCAACTGGTAGGATAGGTCTAAAAGCCACTGCTCTGTTTCCGGCTCTCACTGTTGCCAAAATTCTATCTATACTTTTTGGGTGTAGGGGAATGCCATGAGGTGGTACTTCAAGCACCATGTCTGGCATTTCCAAATCTTCTTGGATTTGAGTTGGTAAAAGCTTCTGAGTATCTTTGATAATCATAATTATTTTTTCCTACGTGATTTAGACACATCCAATGTCCTTTAGCTTCTGCGAGTCATAACTACAAAGAGATGCAACAAGTGTTGCAGTTGTGGGTAAAGCCTCCAGGCAGTTAGAGTGTTACCTTATCAATTGCTCTAACTTACAGCCGTTTTCATATTTATGAACCAGAATCGGTGGTAGGGGCGCAATGCCTT
>CAZZVG010000424.1:0-5850 GCA_964657295.1 Iningainema sp.
TTGATCCAAGCAGTGCTCTCTTGGACAGGAGGACAACCATTTCTCACCCAAAAGGCTTGTCAGTTGTTAGTGCAACACCATAAGAAGGTATTGCAAACGCCAGAGGAACACGAGGAATACTCTCTGGGAGAAAGGTGGGTTGAACGTCTGGTGCTAGGACGTATTCTTGAAAATTGGGAAGCGCAGGATGAACCAGAACATTTGAAGACAATTCGCGATCGCATCATTCAAAGTAGTCAGCAGCGTACAGGAAGATTATTAGCCCTATGTCAACAAATTTTGCAGCATCAAGAACTCATTGCAGATGATAGTCCGGAACAAACTGAATTGCGGTTGACAGGATTGGTGGTCAAACGTGATGGCAAACTGCGAATTTATAACCGCATTTATCAGGAAGTCTTTAACCAAAACTGGTGCGAAACAGAACTAGCGAAACTGCGTCCTTACTCGGATGCACTTAAGATCTGGGTTGATTCAGGGCGACAAGATGAATCACGCTTGCTTAGGGGAAAAGCTTTACAGGACGCACAAACTTGGGCAATAGTTAAAAGTTTAAGTGATTTAGATTATCAGTTTTTAGCAGCAAGTCTTGAGTTAGAAAAGCGAGAAGTTCAAAAACAATTGGAGATAGAAACAGCAAAAGCAGCAACCGTTAAAGCAGAAGCAGAAGCTACACAAGCAAAACAAAAATTGTCAGTTCAAAAGCAAATTACTAGACTAGCGATCGCATCCCTAATTTGTATCACAGGAGTTGCCATCTTTGCTGGAATTAAATGGAGAGAAGCAGACAAAAATAGTATTCAGGCACTAACAACATCCTCAAACGCAAAATACATCGCCAATCGAAATACTTTTGATACCTTAATAGACGCCCTGAGAGCAGCAACGCAGCTAAAGCACTCTATCTGGTTTAACAACGACCCTAAACTACGATCTCAAGTTACGGAAGTACTTAGCAATGCAGTTTACAGTGTCAGAGAAAGCAACCGACTAGAAAAACATCAGGGCTTTGTTCAGCAGGTTAGATTTAGTCCTGATGGTCAGACCATTGCCACTGCCAGCTATGATAACACTGCCAAGCTTTGGAGCTTAGATGGCAAGGAACTCCAAACCTTGCGTGGGCATACTCAGCCCGTTACGGATGTCAGTTTCAGTCCCGATGGTCAGACCATTGCTACCGCTAGCAAAGATGGGACTGCAAAACTCTGGAATCGGCAAGGTAAAATTCTTTTGACTTTAAAGGGGCATACTAATATCGTCTGGAGTGTTTGCTTTAATCCCAACGATCAGACAATTGCTACAGTCGGTGATGACCAGACAGTGAAGCTCTGGAATCGTAAAGGTGATTTACTAAAGTCTTGGAAAGCTCATGAGCAACCAATTTATAGCGTCAGCTTTAGTCCCAAAGGTGAGAAGATTGCTACGGCTAGTGGCGACAAGACAGTAAAACTTTGGGATCTTGACGGTAAGTTGCTCCATACCTTTAAAGGACATGGTGAATTAGTTTTTAGAGTTATTTTTAGTCCTGATGGTAAAACCCTCGCCTCTGCTAGTCATGACAAAACAGTCATACTGTGGGATGTAAACAAAAAAACCAGGCAAGCCACGCCTCTAAGACATACCAATAAAGTTAGAGATGTTTCTTTCAGCCTCGACGGTCAAATCATTGCCACTGCTAGTGACGATGGGACAGTAAGACTTTGGAAGACTAAAAATGCTCTACTTATAAAAAGTCTAGAGGGACATCAAGGACAAGTCAATAGTGTTAGTTTTAACCCTCAGGGAAATATCCTTGCATCTGCTAGCAACGACCAAACGGTTAAACTTTGGCGACTGAATGACTTGCTGACGACTTTCACTGGACATACTGACAAAATTGACAGTGTTGACATCAGCCCCAACGGTAAGATGATTGCGACTGGCAGTGGTGACACAACAGTGAAACTGTGGAACTTGCAAGGACAAGAACTCAAAATTCTCAGAGGGCATAGCGCGTCGGTCTATAGCGTCAGCTTCAGTCCAGATGGTAAGATGATTGCGACTGGCAGTGATGACAAAACTGTAAGGCGATGGAACTTGCAGGGACAGGAATTAAAACCGCCGTTCACAGGGCATAGTC
Source organism: Iningainema sp. (assembly GCA_964657295.1). Lineage (GTDB taxonomy): Bacteria > Cyanobacteriota > Cyanobacteriia > Cyanobacteriales > Nostocaceae > Rhizonema. The sequence goes on from CAZZVG010000424.1 coordinate 2,120, forward strand.
AATTGGTCACTAGCGTCAGTTTTAGCCCAGATGGTAACACAATTGCTTCTAGTAGTTTTGACGGGACTGTAAAACTTTGGAGTTTAGAAGGGAAGCTCTTAAATACTCTCCCAAGAAATAATGAAAAGATATACAGTGTCACTTTTAGTCAGGATGGCACAATGATTGCCTCAGCTAGTTGGGAGGGAAAAATACAACTCTGGGAGCGTAACGGAAATTTTTTAAGGGCGTGGAAAGCATATGATGAAGCAGTCTACAAGATTGGCTTCAGTCCTGATAGCTAGGTCATTGCTACTGCTAGTCAAGATAAAACTGTGAAATTATGGAATCGGGATGGTCGTTTATTAAACACTTTGAAGGGTCATACGGGTGCAATTTGGGGCATGGATTTTAGTCCTAATGGTCGTCGAATGATTGCTACTGCCAGTGATGATCGTACAGTAAAAATATGGACTCGTGACGGTACATTGATTACTACACTTCAGGGACATAGCGCTCCTGTTAACTCACTCAAGTTCAGCCCAGATGGAACTCGGCTTGCTACTGCTAGTTCAGATAAAACGGTGCTGCTATGGAATGTAGAAGACTTAACCCTAGATAAATTTATGGAACGTGGATGCAATTGGTTGAGTGACTATCTGCAAACTAATCAGAATGCGCCTACTGATATTTGTGATGAAATTAGAAGGTGAATCACCGACACGAAGTTATATGAAGTTCGGGTAATTACTTTAAATTACAGCATTTTTCAGATCAATAGACCACAGTCCTAGGGGCGCAAGGCTTTGCGCCCCTACATACTTTTTGCGCCTATCCCTCCTTTACGTCAAAATATGTGGTTTTACCTGCATAAGTTGATTTGGCTTACTTTTATTAAAAATACAGCAGGAAAGCAAACAGGTTGCACTGGATGCATATAACTGCAAATAGGTCAAGGTCAAATTCCTGAAAATTTGCAAAAAACTAGGGGTGTAGTCATGGAAAATAAAGCACAAGAAAAGAAGCAAAAAATTGATTGGAAGAAAAAAGGACTTGGTTGGGTTCCAGACTATCCCGACCTTCGAGACTACAATCCCAATGATGACATTAAAACGAACTTGAGGTTGAAAGTAGAAAATACCACTGCTAAGTTCGAGTCTTTTGCACATACGTTTGAGTCTTTTGCAAGCCAGTTAAGCGAGTTAATTGATAGTGTCAAGAATGATAATGTACTTAAAAACCAGTTACAAACAAACATAAAAGAACTTAAAAATCAGTTAAACCCCATAGATTCTGGAATTTTATTTAAAAAGGTAAAAATTCACAAGCTGTTGATATCTGAGGAAATTCAAGAGATACAAGATATTCAGATTAATAAACTATCTTACGAAAGCATACTTCCAAAGCAAATTCTCGATTTGAAGAAGTATCTTGGTACTTTAGTACTACTAGACTATTTATCCTTTCCTAAGTTTCTTCAGGAATTACGAGAAAAACATTATCAGCAAGTACACGAAACACTTCCTCAGGACATATTAGAAGACCAAGACCTAAGAAAATATTTATTACCTCCTCAGGGATTACCAGGAGATGATCAATCTTCTCCTAATGTGCTAGAAGACGTTATGACTCTATTGAAGAAACATCCTTCGGTAGTTAAGTTTTGGATAAATTGGATGAAAGACATCACCTACGATGTGTATATTGCAACACTTGTCGAGCGATTCCAGTGTCAAGCAGGAATTGTATTAGATGGAATAGTGGGATCTGAAACCTACAATACTCTAAGTGATTGCTTTACTGATCCTCAAAGATTATTACAACTTAAAAACAGTGAAAAGCCAACTTCTCAATCAAAAATCAAATTATTGCCTGTTGCTTCACTAATACCAGAAGAAGCATACGAGAAAATACTGAATATTTTGAAGTCGAAGTGTACAGAGCAAATATGTAAAGAATTGAGAGAGAACAAAGATGTTTTTGAAAATAAGTTTTTAAAAAAGCTATTTGCTGAAAATCCTGCTTATAAAAATCTCTTTCAAAATATGTTTACAGACATGGGTAATGATTTTCCCAGTGTTAAAGATAACGATATCAGAAATATTTTAGACAAATTCCAAAAAGATTACTTCAAAACCAACGATATTTTTGTATTTCATATAATTGAACCAATAGTTTCAGTTATTATAAGAAGCATTTCTCCTCTAGCTCAATATAAGGACATTGAAGAGATTGTTGAAAAAGGATTTGAAAAGTTTTCTGAGGTGATTACTAATAACAACAAATCTGACCTAAAAAGTACAAGCCATAAAAATATCAATTGGAAATTAGTTGAGGTTGCAATTAGCAAAGTCAAGGACTCTTTGAAGGAAGAGATAGAGGATTTTGTGCAGACTCCAAACGACAAAGATAAAAACTTTATATATTTCTACTTTTTATTAGACAAATGCCTCAATGATTTTGAATCAAGCAGTTCAGAAGAACAGATTAAAATCGATACAAATCAAGATTTTTATCATAATATTTTTGATAGGCAAGAATTCTTTGAGATTGCTGCTAAAGATAACAGTAAACAAGAAGATAAAAACGAAATATTCCCTACATTCAGTGAACAAGAAGATAAAAACGAAATATTCCCTACATTCAGTTTATACATTCCATTAGTTAGTAATAAATTTCTCCTTAAAGAATTGGACAAGAATGAAAAACAGGTTAGTGAAAAACAGAAGTTATATCTTTTTCTCCCAAGTGTAGTAGATTTGAGCTTTTGGTGTTCTCCAGTTAGAGATCAGGGTTCACTGAACTCATGTACCGCGTTCGCCGCCGTTGCATTGTTAGAGTATTTTGCCAAGAGAAACTCGAATCATTATACAGATGCTTCTCCGTTGTTCCTCTATAAGGCTGCACGTAACAAAATGAATGCTACAGGAGACGTGGGAGCATCTATCCGAGAAACCATTAAAGTACTGGCGCTATTTGGTGTCCCCCCTGAAGAATCTTGGCCTTATGATGAAGATAAAGTAGACGACGAACCACTTCCCTACTGCTATGCCTATGCCCAGAACTACAAAATACTCAAATACTTTCTTTTAGATTATCCTGGCATTCCAACAGAGAACCTTCTGTTTCAGATTAAAGCAGTTCTAGCAGCAGGATTTCCTTGTATTTTTGGGTTCACCATTTATACCTCCGCATACGAAAACTCGAATTCGGAAAAAGGACACATTCCATATCCAGAACGAGAGAAGGATAAGGTTGTCGGTGCGCATACAGTTGTTGCTGTAGGCTATGATGATGACAAATTGATTCAGTGCGCTGACCGGAAGAAATACTCAAAAGGTGCATTCCTAATCAGAAACTCTTGGGGACCTGAATGGGGAAAAGACGGTTATGGCTGGCTTCCCTATGACTACGTGTTAGTTGGACTTACCTCTGCTTGGTGGTCGCTGCTCAACTCAGAGTGGTTTGATGAAGACAACTTTGGATCTGCCGCAAAGGGTGGAGAAGGACCAACAGGTCAACCGTAATCTCCTTACAGCAAATTTCATTCGGGTAAACCGTAGGGGCGGGGGAACCCCGCCCCTGATGAGGTTCTTCCAGAATTACTGAATTGGTGTTCTAGTGCCTGTGCCTGCTGCCTCTGCTATACTAAGCTTCGTGAGGTAGCAGCCCACCGGAATGCATTCCCAAAGCAAAGTAGGAACGAGAGAAATTATGGTGCGTTACGGCAGCAGCCCAACGCACCCTACGTT
>CAZZVG010000425.1:0-5846 GCA_964657295.1 Iningainema sp.
TTTATCGGCAACGGTTACTAAGTCTCCAGGGCGTCCTTTTTCACTGATTGCGTCTTCTAAGTGACCAAAATAACCTTGCAGCACGGCACCTCCAGCCAACGCCGCTTCTGTCGCAATATCTAAAAAAATTTGTAATTGAGTCATTAGTTATTAGTTCTTGGTTATTAGTCATTGGACATTTGTCCAATGACATATTAACGATTCTGACGTCGAAACTCAGCAGGAGTGAGACGCATGGGTTGATCAGGATTCCAAATTCCTACCCCCACGAGTCTAGCCCATAGTTGGGCACGTTCCAAACGCTGGTCGTATTTGTGATTGGGAGATCGCATGACAAACAGCGCATATCCATCTTTCACTAACTGCTCATTCAACAACACTTTATCTTTCCAAACATAAATCAAAGACCGCCCAAATTTGTCTTTTTCTTCAAGATCGAACTCTAACATCACAGGTTGTCCCCCGATTAACTCCTCTAGGCGAAGTTTGGCGTCATCTCCCCAAGGGCGCTGCTGCATATCTGGTGCATCAATAGCAAGCAGTCGCACTTGAGAAAGTAACGTTGGTTGTTCAGGCATTCCCAGCACTTCCAAAGTTTGCCCACTGACAACCTGTGATACTTTTACCTGTACGAGCCTACTTTCATTCAACTGCTTTTGAGGTTGACAAGCCACGAGTAGTAATACACATAATAAAATGAGGATTTTGGTCATAGCGAGTTGCTCAATTGGTTACGTTGATAGAGTAGTGGCTACCGAAACAGTTATCTGTTCATCAATCTTCATCCAAAGGCAAACCACTCCGAACTTTCCCTTTGGCAAAATAACGTCCGAATTGAAGTTCATAAACTTCGTCTTCGTCTTGTGTCTCTACCACTAAATTGGAACGGGCATAACTGACACACAACAAAGCATAACCTTGTTTTTGTAAATGTTGTGACAGTCCTACTGCCTCTGGTTGGTAAATTTCTCCTGAGATCACCTTGACAGCACAAGTCGTGCAAGCTCCATTTCTACAAGAAAAAGGCAGCTCTACCCCTTGTGTTTCCGCGCTATGTAGAATATAACGGTCATGGGGAACTTGTAAGGTGTGTTCTCTGCCTGTAGCGCGATCGCGAACTTTCACAGTGTATGTAAGGGACATCTTGATTTTGGATTTCCGATTTTAAAAATATGATTGCATTTTTTTAGATTCAATTGTATACTTGGAGATCGTGATGCCTGGATAGGTGGCCGAGTGGTTGAAGGCGCAGCACTGGAAATGCTGTTTGGGGCAACTCAACGAGGGTTCGAATCCCTCCCTCTCCGTTCTGATGTTAATGGTGAAAAGAGTTTTCACCATTGGCTATTTAAATAAAACCTAAGTGCTTTATCGTTGATGGCCTATAATTTCCACAGTATAGATTTAAAATAAAATTAAATTTAGGACCAGCCCATACAATTGAACCATTATTTGCCCCAAGGCTTGCTCAACACGTAATAGATCCAGATGAGACCGTTGGCAGACAGAAGGCTCGTGATAAATTTGGTAATGCTATAAGTCTCATGATGCGAATCAATGAGACTGGAGCCTGCGGCAGAATATGATTTCGGGAGTAGTGAAAACTTCGGAATTAATTACACAACCCACAATTCTTGACCGTGAACTCCGTCATCGGCAGCGAAGTATAGATTACCATTGACGTTGGTGAGATCGGCAGGGTTGGAACCTTTAGACCCGGCGTTAATATCTTGAAGTACCGAACTTGTCTTTGTGCCGTCGCTTTTCCATAACTCCATCCCGTGAACTCCGTCATCAGCAGCGAAGTACAATGTGCCATTTATATTGGTAAAATCTTGGGGGTTGGAACCGTTAGACCCGGCGTTGATGTCATTGACTAGTACCGTACCTATATCTGTGCCGTCACTCTTCCACAATTCAGCGCCGTGAGATCCATCATCAGCAGCAAAGTACAATGTGCCGTTGACATTAATGAGATCGTGAGGACTGACAGCGTTAGACATTGGGTTGATATTTTTAACCACCACTGTGCCTGCATCGTTACCATTGCTCTTCCACAATTCTGACCCATGCACATTATCATTGCTAGTAAAGTATAAGGTGCCGTTGACGTTTGTGAGGTTGTCAAGAGCTAAATTGGTAGATCCTGCGTTGATGTTTTTAACCTGCACCGTGCCTGTGTTTGTGCCATCACTCTTCCATAATTGATGTCCAAGAACATCATCATCGCTTGTGAAGTATAGGGTGCTGTTGACGTTTGTGAAGCTGTTCAGAATTGTACTTTCAGACCCTGTGTTAATATCTTTAACTAGCACAGTGCCTGTAGTTGTGCCGTCGCTTTCCCATAATTCCGCCCCGTTACTGTTGTTTGTGGTCGTGAAATATAGTTTACCGTTAACGTTAGTGAGATAGAAAGGTCTTGCAGATCCTTGGTTGAAATTTTTAACCAGTACCGTGCCTGCATCTGTGCCATCACTCTTCCACAATCCAATCCCCGGAGTCGGAATTGCGTCAGTAGCACCAAAATATAGCGTACCGTTAAGGTTGGTGAGTCCGTAAGGGTTTGAACTGTTCGCTCCTGGGTTGATGTCTTTAACTAAAACTGTGCCTGCATTTGTGCCATTACTCTTCCACAATTCAATCCCATGTACCTCATCATAGGCAGTAAAGTAAAGTGTGCCGTTGACGTTGGTGAGATTGTCGGGGCGTGAACTGTTCGCTCCTGGGTTGATGTCTTTAACTAAAACTGTGCCTGCATTTGTGCCGTCACTCTTCCACAATTCAATCCCATGTACCCCGTCATCTGCGGTGAAGTATGACGTACCATTGACGTTGATAAAGCTTGTATAGTTTGACAAACTGCTGCCAGAACCCGGGTTAATGTCTTTAATCAGTCTTGCCGTTGGGTAACCCAAGCGTCCCTCTTTTTGACCGTAAAGAAGAAAGTGATTTAAGGCTTGAGAGTTAGTGAAATTTGCTTTCTGTAAGTCAGAGTTATGTGATAGGTAGTAGCTAACATCAAAAGTAGCACTGGATGATCGTCCCTCCTTTAAACCATACAGTTCAAAGTGATCTACCAGTTGTTTATTCGTCAGTTTAGCTGCTGCTAAGTCCGGATAATGGGACTTGTAGTAACTAACATCAAAGACACTTGAACTTTGGCGTCCTTCGTTTAAACCATGTAAGAGAAAGTGATTTAAAAGTTCACTGTTGCTCAGTTTTGCTGTTACCAAATCTGCATTATGAGTTTTGTAATAGTTAACGCTAAATAATTGGGAAAACTCTCGCCCCTCCTGAAGACCGTAAATTTCTAGGTGCTGTAGGGCTTGAGAGTTGTTGAATGTCGCTAAGTCACTGTTAGCATTTCGGTAGAAATTGAGGTCAACTTCTTCAGAAAACTGGCGTCCCTCAGTTAAGCCATAAGTTTCCAGGTGGTTTAGCGCTTGCTCACTATTGAACTTACTTAAGTCTGGGTTAACTGCCCGGTAGTAGTCTAAGTCAACGAATGGTGAGAACTGACGATCTTCTTTGACACCGTAGTTTTCTAGATGCTCGAATAGCTGTTTATTGTTCAACCCAGATAAGTCACTATAGCTAGAGCGATAGAAGCCTAGGTTGACAAAAGGTGAAAAGGCACGTCCTTCATTCAGACCGTAAGCCTGAAAGTGGGAAAATAATTGTGCATCTGTAGTCAAACCAGCTGCTGCTAAGTCTTGATTTTCAGCCCGGTAGAAACTCGCATCAAATAGATTTACACTCATTTTTATTGTCCTCAAGTATAAGTATTTTTGACTAAATTATCATATTAAATCCGTAATATTGAACACATGCTCAAAAGCTTTACAGTATCTTTAAGTGTTACTCAATCAGCCAAACATTATGCTTACTCCCGAACCCCTGTAAGATTACTTATTTTCTTTGTTGATATTTTGTGAAGATAATTGCTAATCGCTCTCATTTCCCTTTGACACAAACACCCAAACATTATGCTAAATTTAAAAAAAGATAACATTATACATACGTAAATAAATACACTTTTGGTAAATAAAATTATACTAATTACATATATGGCTTTATGTAGCAATTTATGCAACTCAGCATAGCTCTATAATCATGATTTTTGGGCAAATTTTCCGGATTTGTTCAAAAAAAGCTGTAGTTTCGCTAGTGGACCATAAAATGCATTATGAAGAAAATCAGCAGACGTGACTTTTTAACTTTTACAGCAGTTGCGGGAAGTTCTCTTGTGCTACCTATAGCATTCCAAAATCGAGGCTACGCACAGTATGCGACATCTCAGATGCAACCGTTTACACTTCCCTTTAGCACACCGCCAGTTTTGAAGCCTGTTCGCAGTGATGCCACAACTGATTATTACAAAATGACTATACGGCCAGCTAATGTAGAGTTTTTTCCTGGTAAAAAAACAGCGATTTGGGGCTTTAACGGCATTTTTCCCGGTCCCACGATCAAACAACGTATAAATCGTCAATCAGTTGTACGGGTTATTAATAATCTCAGTGCATATACCTCGGTTCACCTGCATGGGATGGCATCACAGCCCCAGTACGATGGCTACGCTGAAGATGTTATTTCTCCGGGATACTATAAAGATTACGTCTATCCCAACAATAAAGCCGCTAATTACTGGTATCACGATCACATGATGCATCAGAGTTCTCAAAATGTGTATATGGGACTGGCGGGAATGTATATTGTCCAAGATGATGCAGAACTGAGTCTGTCACTGCCCAAGGACGCTTATGATATTCCTCTGATTATTCACGACAAGCAATTTGCGTCTGATGGTTCACTGATTTTTGATGACCAAGGTCAGATAACTTTAATGGGAGATGTGATTACAGTTAATGGCGTGCCATGGCCTTACATGCAGGTGGCTAACCGCAAGTACCGCTTCCGAGTTTTAAACGCATCAATTTCCCGTTCTTACAGACTTGCTTTGAGTACAGGTGATAACTTAATTGTGATCGGTACTGATGCGGGGTTGATGTCTGCACCTGCAACGACTCAAGATATGCGTATTGGGACGGCAGAGCGCTATGATTTAATTATAGATTTTTCTCAATATCCCATTGGAACGCAGGTTGTACTGCAAAATCTCGAACTCCCTAATAATGATAATTACGAGAACACAGATAAGATCCTCCGCTTTGATGTCGTGCGTGCTGAAAGTGATAACAGTTCTATTCCCAGCACACTAAATAATATTCAACCTATCCCAGAATCTTCCGCTGTGCGAACCCGTGAATTCTCTCTTGATCGCAGTAATGGAATGTGGTTGATTAACGGCAATGGGTGGAGCCGAGACAGAATTGATGCCAATCCACAACTTGAAGATGTGGAGATTTGGACTTTTGAGCACGATTCAAGTAACTCGTTTCATCTCATGCACCTTCACCTCATTGACAGCCATATACTTGACCGTAATGGGCAGCCACCTTTTCCCTATGAACGTGGTTTTAAAGATGTCTTCTATGTTGGTGAAAACGAAACAGTACGGATCATTGGAAGGTTTAGACCGAACGCGGGTAAATATATGTTCCACTGCCACAATATCGTTCACGAAGACCACGACATGATGAGTCAGTTTCAAGTCGTCGGGCAAGGTGGAATAGACCCCCTCTCAGCACCACCCAGACGACTCCCAGCACCACCTCTTTAGTCACCCAAGTTGCAAGTTATATCAAGTTCGTTTGAACACTCATGTGAAAAGTTTGTAGTTGCGCTTTAGCGCTCTCATACTGTTAAGAGCGCTAAAGCGCACGGACAGATTCTTTCGGAGGGAAACACTTGGACGTACTGTCCTCAACTACGAGCCTATCTTT
>CAZZVG010000426.1:0-5843 GCA_964657295.1 Iningainema sp.
TATCAGGCTTCAGGCGTGTCTGCTTTCTTCAGAGCAGGATTGGCGGTATTCTCGTCCTAAAGCCATCGCTTCTTCAAAGGCTGGATCATCGGCAAAGATACCTGTGATGTCCTCCCACCAAGGTTTTGCTGGGGTTGGGCTGTTGAGTAAGGCGTGTTTGAGTTGAGCAACTTCAGCTTCGAGTTTGCTGAGTCGTTCTTCGATTTGCAGGGGAGACATAGTTAGATGCAAAACTTGTGGTTACTCTAGATTATAGCTACTAATGAACATTTAGTACAAGATCCCCGACTTCTCGGAGAAGTCGGGGATCTTAAGTATCAAGGAATCAATATATTTCATTTTATTTTATAGCCAAAAGTGTTTTTTTAAGCAAGAAATTTTTAGAGAAGACTCATTATAATTGAGTTCACCTAAACAAAAGACTTTCTATTGATAGTTAGTGGGAGAAAAAATGTGAATAAAGATTACTCAGCAAAATGGTGGGCTGCGTTTGGCAGTATTACGGTTATCGAAGCAATTTTGATATATATGCTGATCACCAGACAAGCTTCCGACCTGATTGTAGTAGCTATTATTGCTATTGCCTTTTTACTGTTTCTCTTTCCAAAAATTGAAGATGTTCTTTTATTAACTTTTGACAGAGGTAGGCTGGAGACAAAGCTTAATTCAATCAACAAGAAAGTTGCCACAAATAAGACAAGGATCGATAAGTATTATATGTTGGCAATACCTAAACCAATGTACGACACTCTTAAAAAACTGGCATCTAATAGCTTTGGCCCTTATCAAATGAGTGAAGTTTTAGAAAGAGATGTCTATCACCTTCGAGATATAGGTTATATAGACGCCGGAAAAATTCGTGATATTCCCTATGAAGGTACGAATCTTTCTACATACGTAAAAATAACAGATGCTGGTAAACAATTTGTCGAGATGCGTAAAAGTATAGAGGAAGAAAACAGTAAATAGCGTTTATAGTCAATTGACGCAAAATGATCAATAGTGAAAGGGCTACAGTGCGTTTTGAGCAAAAAGAGACTTTGAACTCCTGCAAGCTTGGGCTGATAGTGAGTATCAAACAGTGCCACAACTCATTATCGCTATTGTTCTACGTGCGTTAGATGAAAAATATACAAAGGAAAACTAGTAAATGACTACAAATCAGCCTAATGACATAAATAGTAAACTTGACAAACTGACAGCTTTGATGGAGAGTACAGCCGAAGTGGTATTAGCTCACGACACAGCACTTACTCGAATTGAGACTGCAATAGCACAACTTGTCATCACTACGACACAAAATAGTGAACGAATTGAGCACATAATAGAATACCTGTTTCGGGAAAGACCAAACGGGAGAAGTAGGGAATAATTATTGTAATGTCCTAAAAGTTTATTTTGAGGTTCGCAATTTCTTCCGAAAGACTAGGTAATTTACTTGCCAAGGGATACATTTTTTTTGTAATCATTAAGTAAGAACATATTGGATGTATTGTTTACCAGAGCGGAGATAGCGATGTACATCGTACAAATTGCCTCAGAGTGCGCTCCTGTCATCAAAGCTGGCGGCTTAGGTGATGTCGTCTACGGACTCAGTCGTGAATTAGAGAACCGGGGTAATAGTGTCGAGATTATTCTGCCGATGTACGATTGTATGCGCTACGATCATATTTGGGGAATCCATGACGCCTACAAAGACTTGTGGGTACCCTGGTATGGTGGTGCGATTCACTGTTCTGTTTATTGTGGCTGGGTACACGGACGGTTGTGTTTCTTTATTGAACCCCATTCAGGTGATAATTTCTTTCATCGGGGCTGTTATTATGGTTGCGACGATGACAACATGCGCTTTGCCTTTTTTAGCAAAGCAGCGATGGAGTTTCTCCTGCAAAGCAACAAGCGCCCTGATGTGATCCATTGTCACGACTGGCAGACTGGTTTAATTCCAGTCATGCTGTACGAGATTTACAAATATCATGGCATGGATCGCCAAAGAGTCTGCTTCACTATCCACAACTTTAAACATCAGGGAATGGGAGGTGCTGATATCCTCCAGGCGACCAATCTCAATCGAGAAGCTTATTACTTCCAGTATAATAAGCTACGCGATAACTTCAACCCCTTTGCCTTGAATTTTATGAAAGGGGGAATTGTTTACTCGAATGCTGTGACGACAGTTTCACCCCACCACGCTTGGGAAGCTCATTACTCGGATATTGGCTGTGGTTTAAGTCATACTTTAGATATATACCAAGATAAATTCAGTGGGATTCTCAACGGCATTGATGATGACTTTTGGAATCCGGAAAGCGATCGCTACATTCCCCAACCATTTAACAAAGATACATTAGAAGACAAAATCAAGAGCAAAAAAGCCCTCAGAGATCGGCTTTTACTACAAGATGTTGATAAACCCATAATTGCCTATATCGGTCGATTAGACAATCAAAAAGGCGTTCATCTCGTACATCATGCCATTTATTATGCTCTTGACAAGCAGGCGCAATTTGTGTTATTGGGTTCGGCAACAGAATCAGGAATCAACGCCCATTTCCGCCACGAGAAAAACTTCTTGAATGATAATCCTGACTGTCATTTGGAACTTGGCTTTAACGAAGAATTATCCCACCTGATCTATGCGGGAGCAGATATGATTATTGTTCCCAGCAATTACGAACCCTGTGGGTTAACCCAAATGATTGGTTTTAAATATGGCACCGTGCCAATTGTTCGGGGAGTCGGTGGATTGGTGAATACTGTGTTTGACAGAGACTACGACACTTCCAAGCCTCCAGAGAAACGCAACGGCTATGTGTTCTACGATACCGATTTTCATGCCATTGAGTTCGCAATGGATCGTGCGATCGGTTTGTGGTACTACAGTCTTGAAGAGTTCAGCCAGTTGGCAATTCAGGGTATGGAGTACGACTACTCGTGGAACCACCCAGGAGCAGAATATTTGAAGATTTACGAATTAATTAGGGCTTGATAGTGCCGTAAAGTTGAAAAAAAGCAGCGATCGCCGCTATTCAAATTAGTGACTCGCGATCGCAGTTTCTGCTATTTTTATGATTAGATTTATAGGTACTTAACCAAGTTTACCCGCCAACGTAAGTAGTAATTAAACAAGGTGTCAAAATGAAAACCGAACGTGAAAGAGAAGAAATTATCAAGGCTATCAACGTACTGCACAAAGAGCATTTACTGCACAACCTGCTGCTAACTGTACCGCATCATAACCTCGTAATCCATGTGTTTCTGCTAATGCCATTGCAGAGTTAATAATATTTTCTGTAATTTCTACAACTTGATACTCAGATATTAAGTCATTCTTAAAAAGATTGCATACATCTGTCACCTCTGTTCCGCTAACATTACCACTACGCATCCGCCGTGTAATTGCAGCAACAATTTCAACACTTGTAATAGCAGCAATGAATATTTCATTATTTAATGCTGGGTTAAATAAATTCAAAACCCATGGGGAACCTATCTCATTAATATAGCGTTTCACCAAGGCACTACTATCAACAAAGTAAACTGGCATTTAGCGGCGTTCTTCAATAATTGTTTCAGAAACAGGCTTACCTTGTACCTCTATAAGTCGCCGTTCAGTTGCTTGGTTAGAGAAAGGTTGCTTCAGTTGCTTAACTAAACCAGATGTTAACAGTGCTTGGTGAAATGTTGTTCGTTGAATGGCTTGCTTTCTAGCCGCAAGATGTGTTTGGATAACTTGATGAAGATGCTGTAATTCATCGGATTCAAGTGTTTCAAGTTGAGCCAGAATTTGGTTAAGTTTTACCTCTGTCATCCGCGTTCAAATTTAAATAGAGCATATATTCTAAATATATATGATTCGCGGCATCACCCGTAGCTCTTGTGGGGAAATAAGCTATACTGCTGTTTCACTAATCGCTAATTAAGGCATGATGCAAAAATTATTTATGGTTCATATTACACCCGGTTTCACGCTCTATGAACCACACTGTTGGTAAGGGCGAACAGCCCTGACGATATTTAAATTAACGGTAATCACACTCACAGTTTCGCTAACTTAGAAACATAACCAGGAGAGTCAACTTGCCCCATCCGATTCACCGCGCCCAGCCACGCCTAGAGTTTATCCCACAGCGCTTTAACCTGCTGGCATACTATATTTTCCGATCTTTACTGCCAATCTTACGACGGTTGCGGACAAGACCGTGGTTACCAGCTGGTATCTCGCGGATGGAAGCTGCAAATGTCGAGGTACTCGTTGAACTCTACCAAAAATTCCAGGCTGGCAAAATTCGCTTTTTAATTGCATTTCGCCACCCTGAAGTTGACGATCCTCTTTCCATGATGTATTTGTTATCTCGTGCTGTACCAAAAGTGGCTCGTCAACGGGGGATATCACTGCAATACCCAACTCATTCTTATTTTCTCTATGATCGGGGAATGACTTTATGGGCTGGGAAGTGGCTTGGTTGGCTGTTGTCGTGGTTAGGAGGCTTGGCGATTCATCGAGGAAAACTAGATCGAGTTAGTCTGCGAACAGCACGAGATTTGTTTGCTAATGGTAAAATGCCAATAGCTGTGGCTCCAGAAGGAGCGACTAATGGACATAGCGAAATTGTCAGCCCTCTAGAACCAGGTGTTGCTCAGATGAGCTTTTGGTGTGTAGAAGACTTGCTGAAAGCTAACCGCACTGAGGAAGTTCTGATTGTCCCGGTTGGCATTCAATATCGCTACATCAATCCAAGTTGGGCAAAACTAGACTGGCTTTTAAGCAAATTGGAAGCTGATAGCGGTTTGCCAGTGCAGCGCAGCGATCGCTATGGTATATTATCTTTTGAAAAGGTTTACTATGAGCGATTGTTTAGCCTAGGTGAACATATCCTTTCCCAGATGGAACAGTTTTACGATCGCTTCAATCACCAACACCCACAAGTTCCCGCCACAACCCTGACACCAGAAGCATCTGCCCACCCTAATCAAGTACTTGCGACTCGGCTTGAAACTTTACTAGACAGATCCCTAAAAGCTGCGGAGCAATATTTTGGTCTAGAATCACAAGGAACTGTGATTGAACGCTGTCGTCGAATAGAGTCAGTAGGCTGGGACGATATTTACCGGATTGATTTGCCAGACTTGCACACCTTATCCCCCTTACAGAGGGGTTTGGCAGACTGGATTGCGGAAGAAGCATCTGTGCGGTTGCTACACATGCGCTTAGTGGAGAGTTTTGTCGCAGTCACAACCACCTATGTTCAGGAAAAGCTTTCCTTTGAGAGATTTGCAGAAACGTCCTTAATTTTATTCGATCTGATCGCCCGGATTAAAGGGGAAAAAAACCCCCGACGACCTCGATTAGGTTGGCGACAATCACAGCTTACTGTGGGTGAGCCAATCTCCATAACAGAACGCTCTTCAGCTTATCAGACAAACCGTCAATCAGCAAAACTTGCCGTGAATAACTTGACACGAGACTTACAAATGGCGTTGGAGAAGATCATTTCTTAAGCGACTCCTGCGTCTGGATAATATGATATCCGGTTGATTAGCCTAATTCCCCCTGATACTGCCCAGTCAGCGAACAAAAACGTGAGATCCTCCTATGACAGCACTGACATTAAACCTCAATTCTGTAATTAAACTGACAAGAGATCAGTTTTATCAATTGTGTGAAGAAAACCCCGATTTAAAATTAGAACGCAATGCCCAAGGAGAGTTGATTATAATGCCACCTACGGGAGGGGAAACAGGAAAAAGTAATTCTACTATTAACGCTCAAATATGGTTCTGGAATGACCAAAATCAATTAGGCGAAGTTTTTGATTCATCAACTGGATTTACTTTACCTT
>CAZZVG010000427.1:0-5842 GCA_964657295.1 Iningainema sp.
ACTAGTGACAACTAATGTGACTTGAGACTATTAAGATCCCCGACTTCTTGAAGAAGTCGGGGATCTTATTTAACCATCAGCTGGATTAAGAAAAAAGCCAGGGCTGCACTACCCAAAGGAACTGTTAAATTGTCAACACCTAGAAGCGAAACCGTTTCTAAAGCAGTAGCAGCTAAAGCTACTATTAAAGATCCGACCCAAGTTTGCCAAATGTTACCTTGTATACCAAGGAAAATTAAACTACATATTATATAGCTGACAATGGTCATAGCCAAAGAACCTTCCCAGCTTTTTTGCATCCCGAAAACTTTGTAATGATGTTTGCCAAAGCGCTGCCCAATTAGGGCTGCTAATCCATCTCCCCATGCCATAACTAAAACCCCCAGTGCTGCGTACTGAGGTTGTCGTAAGTACCAGAACCAAGCAACCAAAACACCGATACTTACAGAATAGAAAAATGTCCCGAAACTTTTACGTCTTACGCTGTTAATTCCAGGGAGAATCGGAAATAGATAGGACAATAAAGTGATAGCACTGGCTAAAATCGAAGCTGTAATGCCTACACTTGCGGGAATATCTAGCCACCAAGCAAGCAAAATCACATTGCCAGTACCAATATGGACGACTTTCCGCACGATTTCCGGATCGTCTTTGGCGAGATAATTCACTCCCCATGCAATCAGGAGGATAAGCGACAGCCCAGTTGCAACGCTGGCAAGTTGCAGCCATAAAGGGCGGATTGACTCTAAATCAGGAAATGAATTCACCAAAGATGAAACTAGATGTAAAATATAAACCTTTATCACCACTTTATTAGATTTAGGCGACAAATATGAAATTATTATTGATTTTGCCAATTCGGTTCTACCGAATGTTTATTTCGCCAATGTTTCTACCGAATTGTCGCTTTCAACCAACTTGTTCTATGTATGCTATTCAAGCAATTGAAAGATTTGGAGTGTGGCGCGGTAGTTGGTTGGCAATACGACGCATCCTGCGTTGTCATCCATTTCATCCTGGAGGCTACGATCCTGTGCCGGAGGAATAGAAGCAAAGACAACATCTGAGCCAGTGTAATACTTGGGAAAATTTTTAGGTTGAACGGTGTCTTACACAGTATAAAATTGAACAAGCCGAGAGCGATGTCCGAATTCCTAATAAAGAACCTATACTTCTGAGTGATTATCAAGAATAGGAATGTCTTACACTTTTGAGTGATCGCCCCTCCATCTCCCATCATCAAGGTGATCGCTTTCCGGCTTAGGATATCGTAAATAATAATACGTTTGAAAACCCCCCTCATAGTGATTTATTGACGTTATTGACTTTCTGCTGTACCGGCATTACTGCACTTCACGGGTTGTTTTATTCCACATGAACGATTTCATCAATATCCGGTTCAAAAGATTCACCAATACGCCGTTGCTGAATGACTTGAGCATTGGCTAGAATTGTTGAACGTAAGTTTTGCCAATTCGATTGATGTGTTATTTTTTGGTTTAATAACTCTTGTTCTTCAGGAGACAAAGCTTTTGATTGCATTGGCTAAAGATTTGACAAGCTGAATATTCATAGACGTTACCTATACTGTTATCAAAGTCTAGTATATTAACAACTTACAACTTAACAAAATTTGAATGCGGCCTTATCATCAAGTACCAATTATTGAGTGTGGTGAACCGTTGGTAGAGATTCCTTTAGAACTATTTGCTGTGGAGTCTCCTCATCCCTATAAAAAGTTGGGTGCGCCTTATGGCAAAGACTCACCTTATTTTCTCCGTCAAAGCGTTGTTGATAGCTTGATCGAAGCTCAAAACTACCTACAATTACTGCATCCTCATTGGCGGATTCAAATCTTTGATGCTTATCGTCCAGTCGCAGTGCAACAGTTTATGATAGATTACACTTTTGCTGAAGCTGTGCAAAGGGCAGGACTTACCAAAACTGAATTATCATCAGCCAAAAGCGACGCGATTTGGAAGGAAGTGCATAAAATTTGGGCTGAACCTAGTCTTGATGAAAAGACTCCACCTCCACACAGTACGGGTGCTGCTGTAGATGTGACACTGGTGGATAATACCGGGAAAATAGTGAATATGGGTTCGGAGATTGACGAACTGTCTGAGCGATCACATCCTCACTACTTTGCCCATCAGACTGAACCAAAAGCATCGTACTACAATGCCAATCGTCAGTTATTGCACAATGTCATGGCGCAAACTGGATTTCAACGTCATTTAGGAGAGTGGTGGCATTTTTCTTTAGGGGATCAGATGTGGGCTTGGCTGAATAATCAAGCAAATCCAAATCTATCGACTACAGCACGTTTTGGGCGTATTGTCTAATTTGCGTTACGCATCTCAGCAATTCTAAATTCAAATTTTGACAACAGGTACAGTATAGCTTGAGGATAAAGGAGTATTTCTTCAGGGGCGTAAAAAATTCAAGGTTCGTAATAAGCGCTTCAGCGCTGAAGCGCTTATTATGAAAGAACTTATGAGCTTTACTTTTCTTTACATAGTTTTGTTGATTCGCGCCGACTTACTTAGGACTGCTCTAGCTATTAGCTAAATCCTGACCTTACTGCGTTGGTAGTTGTGGATGTTCCACTGAGTATTTTCCAACTAACTGGGAAACCTCAGGGTTGTAAAGCCTCAGATAATTCCAGTAATTGCCAAAGACTTGACGCACGTAATTTTTGGTTTCATCAAAAGGAATTGCTTCTACAAAATCATCTGGATCATCTTTAGGCAGAATCGAAAGCCACTTACTAACGTTACCGGGACCTGCGTTGTAACTGGCGATCGCCAGCAGTGAGTTATTGTTATATTGCTGATGAGTCTGAGCCAAATACGCAGTCCCAAACATAATGTTGTCGTTGGGGTTTTCTAAGTTAATTTTTTTACTGTCCAACTTAAATTGTGGAGCAATCCATTTAGCTGTACTTGGCAATACCTGCATTAACCCAACTGCACCAGCACCAGATTTGACATTTGGCTCAAACCGTGACTCTTGACGGATGACAGCCGTTACGAGCAGAGGATTTATCTGACGTTCTTTAGACCAGTATTCTATTTCCTTGAGATAGGGAAATGGATAACGGGCTTGCCAATAGAAAATCTGTTTTTTCAGAGCCTGATAATCAGCTTTATCTTGCGGTGTTTCGCGATCTTCCAACTTAGAAATTTTCTCAATTCCGATTAGATTTTCTCCCTTTGCCAGCCGCACTAAACCCTCCGTGAATTGTTCTGCTACAGTTGGCTGCATTTTGTTCTGAAATTCGGTTTCCCATTGCAACCAGGCATCGCGATCTTGACCTAGCAAATACAATTCTTTAAATGTCTCAGAACCTGCTGCTGGTACTGGACGCAGGAGTGGAACAACTTCCGGATTTATCTGGCGCAGAGTGTTAAAGTTGCTGACATTCAGTCCCAAGACGAGTGCTGATCGCCATGCATAATAAGAGTAGGGGAACTGGCTGATCACATTTTCATATGCGGCTTGAGCTTCCACCTTTTTCCCTAGTTTCGTTGTCCATTTACCTACCCAAAAGCCTGCTCTCGGAGCCAAAATACTATCTGGGTTGTTGGTGGTAATTGGTTGTGCCCATTGCAATGCTGCTTTGTAATCTTTAGCTTTGGCCTTATCCAGTGCCACTTTCCAACGGTATTCTGCTGCCGCCTCAGAACTACCGTACTTACCGATAAGTAATTGTAATGCCTCGTTAGCTGACTTTGTGTCGTTTTGAGCTGCGAGAATTTTGATTTTTGTCAGCAGTGCTTCCCCTGCTCTATCCGGGAATATACTGATTTCTTGGTCAAGATATGGTATAGCATCTTTACGTGTTTTTACCATTTCTGCCAGATGCTGTAGGGCCGCGCCAGTTTGTTTGGCATCTGGAAAAGCGCTCACTAGTTGTTTAAAGGTAGCGATCGCACTTTCTCCCTTGCCACTTTTTTGCAATCCACGTGCTGTGCGGTAGAGATTGCGGGGTGTCTTGGATGCTTTGGCATAAGCTGTTGACGCTTTGGTAAATTCACCATTTTCCCAGTAGCTTGTGCCGATAATTTCCCATTCTTCCGGTTTCAGAGTTGGGGTTTTCGCCAATTGATCAAGCACCGGAACAATTCCAGGTTGGTCATAGGCGTATTTTGCCAAAACTAACTGCAATTGTTGCTGATTGGGATTTTCTTGTAAACGCTTGCGGATAATTTCCCAGGTAAGTGGATTAGAAGGAAATTGGGCAATTTGTTTGTTTTGATACTCAGGGAGCGCAATCAAAAAGAGGGCTTTAGCGGCTGCTGGCTCTTTAGGATAAACTTTGACCACCTTTTGCCTGAGATCCGAGGCTTTGCCTTCCTCACCCAGAATTTCATGTGCTTGTGCCTGTTTCAGCAAAACATATGGCGCTAAAAGAGGATACTCTTTGTCTAAATCTTCAAGTAGGTTGAGTGCATCTTTAGCTTGCTTGCGTTCAATCAAGTCACTTGCCAGCAAATACCGGGCACGATTTTGGTCTATTGATGACGACCCTTTCGCTATTGCCTCTAGTTTTGCTGACCGTTCTTGCGGAGATTGTAGCACCAATGGCAGCACAACTGATTTGGCTTTGTTTGCCTCAGAAATCTGCTCAGGTTGAGACTTTCCAAATTTGAACCATTGCCCTATGGACTTTCCAATTTGAGGTGCTGAAATCATTGCCCCTGCCAAAAGGGCAAACAGCCCAGCACCCACCATTAGAGAAATATGCTTTTTCTGTAGCTTCTTCAGCATGGGTATCCGCTGAAAATTTCAGATTGAATTTCTTGCCACTCTAGCATCATTGGCGGACATGATAACCAATTTTATCTTTTGAATTTTTTATTTCCGGCGCAAGTCCAGTCCAGCCACCGAAAATTGCTACGTGAAAACAATTCTTATAAGTTTCTTTTAACCGCCAATTGCCTGGACTTCAACGCCTCCGAAGGCAGTGTCTTCGCCGATTTTGCGCCATTGGGAAAAATCGGCGTCCATTTCTGCTCGTTTCTTCTCCCACAATCCGAAAGCATCTGCGCCAAGCATCAAACGTAATGGCGGATTTGCGCTTTCGACAACTTCAATCATGGTAAGCGCAGCTTTGTGTGGATCGCCTGGCTGTTTACCGTCGCTGCCGTATAGATATTGTTGAATCGGCTCTATGACAGGTTTATAATCGTCAATCTCCTTAAACGGTCGAACATTCGCCGCACCAGCAAATTCGGTGCGGAACGCACCTGGTTCGACAATTGTAACTCGAATCCCAAGCGGCTTGACTTCATCACGCAAGGCTTCTGAGAAACCTTCTACGGCAAACTTCGTCGCGCAGTAAAGCGCAAAACCGCCGACGCTTGCAACACCGCCAACAGAAGTTAAATTAAGAATATGACCGCTTCTTTGCTTACGCATCACGGGTAAAATCTCGCGTGTGAGTTCCAAAACACTAAAGAAATTAACTTCAAACTGTTTGCGAATCTGCTCTGAAGAAAATTCTTCCAACGCGCCGAGACTGCCTTGTCCAGCGATGTTTGCCAGAACATCAACACGCCCGAATTTTTGAAGCGCAGCGCTGATTGCGGCTTGTCGTTCATCTTGGTTAGTTACATCAAGTTTAACGGCAAGCGCATTGTCTTTGTATTGGGCGGCAAACTCTTCAATGTCTGTGAGTTTTCGCGCCGTCAAAATAACTTTGTCACCTCGCTCCAAAGCGGCTTCGGCTAAAGCCTGTCCAAAACCGCTTGATGTTCCCGTAATCAAATAAACTTTGCTCATTGTTTCTCCGCGCTGTTCTCTTTACTGGAATTTAGATTAAAAATACGGCAGATTT
>CAZZVG010000428.1:0-5837 GCA_964657295.1 Iningainema sp.
TCGGTTCCCCCCGTTGAGGCGACTGGCGTGGGCTAGTTCAGATCTAGGTTTCGGGGTTTCAGTGCGTAAGTCCTGATCAGAAAAAATCGAGAGACAATTTAACAATACAAACAATCTTTTTTCAAGCAAATAACTTTCAAATTACCAAATATTGATCATAAAAATTTACGAATCAAGCTGATTACTCATTCTTTACTGTAAGTTTAATTAGAGGAAAATTGGAGAATAGACAGAAGTATGACCAAGCAAAAGCAGCACACAGAATCAAACATTAATTTGAGTGCTCCACAGTATTATTTTAATCGAGATTTGAGTTGGCTAGAGTTTAATCACCGGGTGCTACATGAAGCACTAGATTTCCGAACACCGTTTTTGGAACGTCTGAAGTTTATGGCAATTTTTAGCTCCAACCTGGATGAATTCTTCATGGTGCGAGTTTCGACTCTGAAGGAAAAGGTGGAAGCACAAGTCAGCCAATTAACGCCAGATGGACGCACACCCCAAGAACAGTTAGATGCCATTAGCCAAAGCCTCCGCGAAATGGTAAAGCTTCAGCATCGTCACTTTGAGCAAGAACTGCGTCCCAAGTTAGCTGAATACGGCGTTGGCATTCTCAATTACAGTGACATCAATCAAGAGGGGCGATCATATCTACAACAATACTTTGAAGAGCGTGTTTTTCCTGTGCTGACGCCGTTGGCAGTTGATACAGGGCATCCATTTCCCCTAATTTCTAACCAAAGTCTCAATTTGGCAGTAGTTGTCAAAGATCCGACGACAATGGTAGAACGTTTTGCTAGAGTAAAAGTGCCTAGCAATTTACCTCGATTTATTGCCTTTCCAAAAGATTTGCAGCAGAATGAGCAGCTAGGGGTTTGGACTGGCGTGCCTCTAGAACAAGTTATTGCTCATAATCTAGAATTGTTGTTCCATGGGATGAAAATTCAGGGTTACTACTTCTTCCGAATTAATCGGGATGCCGATTTCCCAGTGCAGGAGGATGAAGCAGATGACTTATTGCTGTCAATTCAACAGGAAATCCGCAAACGTCGTCTCGGAGGTTCTGTGGTGCGTTTGGAAATTCAAGCCTCTACTCCTGAATCAATTGTAGAAATGCTGAAGGATGAACTGAAGTTGACAGAAGCAGACGTCTATCGAGTCGAGGGGTTACTAAATTTACAAGATTTAATGTCTTTAATGGCATTACCGCTTCCCGAACTCAAAGATAGGCCATGGAATGGTGTAATGCATCCGCGCCTGAAATTAATCAACGAACTTGGCAGCCAGACAACATTACCACATGTGGACGATGTAAAAGATTTTTTCTCGGTAATTCGTACTCAGGACTTAATGGTACATCATCCTTACATCTCCTTCACGGCATCTGTCCAACAGTTTATCATTCAAGCTGCCGCCGATCCAGATGTATTGACAATAAAAATGACGCTGTACCGTACCTCTTTTGACTCACCGATTGTCACAGCTTTGATAGCAGCAGCAGAAAATGGCAAGCAAGTCGTTGCCTTGGTGGAACTTAAAGCCCGCTTTGATGAACAAAACAATATTAACTGGGCACGCAAGTTAGAAAATGCGGGTGTACATGTGGTGTACGGCGTCGTCGGTTTAAAAACTCATACAAAAATTGTTTTGGTGGTACGTCAAGAAGGCGATGGCATTCGTCGCTACGTCCACATTGGCACGGGTAACTACAATCCAAAAACTGCCAGACTTTACACTGACTTGGGGTTGTTAAGTTGCCGAGAAGACTTAGGATATGACTTAACAGATTTGTTTAACTACCTCACAGGGTTCTCCCGACAGCACTCTTACCGCCAACTGTTAGTAGCTCCGGTGAATCTACGCTCACGCATGACTTCCTTAATTCAGCGTGAGACGGAAAACGCACAAAAAGGCAAATCCGCTCGAATTATTGCCAAGATGAATTCGTTAGTTGATCCCCAAATCATTCAAACTCTGTACGCCGCTTCTCAAGCTGGGGTAAAAATTGAACTAATTATACGTGGTATTTGCTGTCTGCGCCCTGGAGTCAAAGGAGTCAGTGAGAATATTCAAGTCATCAGCATTATTGGGCGTTACCTGGAACACTCCCGCATCTTTTACTTTAACAATAATGGACATGACGAAGTATTCATCGGCAGTGCTGATTGGATGCCTCGTAACTTGGATAAACGTGTCGAAGCGATTACGCCGATCGCAGATCCAAGTCTAGTAAAATACTTGAAAGACATCTTGGATATTCTGTGGACAGACAACCGCCAAGCGTGGGATCTGCAATCAGATGGTACCTACGTCCAACGCCGTCCCGAATCGGACGATGTAGAACGCAGTTCCCAAAATATTTTCATGGAGATGGCTTTGGCTGGAAATGTGTAGGAATTAACAATGACTTCCTTCCCGCTATACATGATTACCTAAGATTTTGAACCGCCAAGACAAGGCAGCGCTACAGGAGGAGAGAAGTTGCAAGGAGGAGCCAGTGCTGCAGAAGGGTTTCCCTCTGTAGGTATCTGGCGTTGGTCTCCCTCTGGGCAAACTTCGGGGTTAGCCCTACCTAGGCGACTGCCGCGCCAAGAGCGCCTTCGCGCAGCGTCTCCCCTTGGGAGAAGAAAATTAAAAATAAAGTAAGTAATCTTACACAGGGAAGGGAGTAGCTACTTTAACTCAATTGCCTCTTCATCGCCTTCAGACAACTCATCTTGCTCATGTGTACTGTCAACCCCATCTTCCAACGGGCGAGCTTGCTGTAATTTGTTCAACAGTGACAGCACCTGATTACCACGTTCTATGGAATGATCTTCAACAAACAGCACCTCTGGTGTACGGCGCAGGCGCATCCTAGCCCCCAGCTCACTGCGGACATAACGTGTTGCGGACTTTAAGCCTGCCATTGTTTCTGCCTGTGCTTCTGGTGTCCCATAGATACTGACATAGATTTTGGCGTGTTGCAGATCCCCAGAAACATCTACATTAGTAACACTTACCATTCCACTACCTACACGATCATCCTTAATACCGTGAAGTAGCATTTGGCTAACTTCCCGTCTGATCAGTTCGGCAACGCGGGAAACGCGGCGACTTGTAGCCATAAAAGTTTCGCCTCCTCACAGGATTTTACTTTACAAATATATCCAAATTAAAGGTAGAAGTAGGGGAAATCAGGAAACAATGTCCTTGATTTCCCCTATTTCCCTACCTTTCCGTTTCTTCCGCCAGTCTAAATTGTACTGAAGCCAAGCATTGCACGTAAGGTTAGAGAAACGAAGACGATAATGCCGACAAACAAGCCCGACAAAGCGATTAAGGTGACTGGGCGTTTAAAAAGCGGTTCTAATGGTGCAAATATGTTCAACAACAAACCTAAGAGGACAGTAATTAAGTAGCGGGGGTAGCGAAAGACGTTATCCCAAAATCCATCAAACATCTGATTTTAAGCTGCCTTGTAATAAACTATGCGTTTTCTTAATGTACATGTTTAGTGTCATTGTAATATAAGTGGGTTAATACAAACTAACGTAATTGCACATTACCATCGCTACTTATTTGTCAACTGTCATTGGTAAGACTTTCACAAGTAAACAGAGAAAAAATAAAACCAGGAACTTAGAATCCCTGGTTGACAGCTTCAGTCTGTTCAAAACGAAGTCATAATAATGGACAATCATTTATAGGTAATATTTTTACAAACGGGATAAAGCTTAAAAATTTTAGCGACCTTATTTTAATGAAGGAATATACTGTAGCTCTAGCCTGCCTGAATTTCAGTGTTACCATTACGGATAGCCCACGCCATTTCTAGCAATTGAGTCCAGTGCTTTTGCAACTGTTTGGGAGTACATTTGAGTGCTTTGGAGATTGCTTGATCATTATGTTTTGCACTTTTGAGTTGCAAAATTTGCTGCTGTTGTTCTGAGAGTTGACTTAAAAAGCTTTCCCATTGTTGAGAGGACAATCCCAACTTTTGCTCAATACCTGCACCCAACCATTGATGAACTAACTGCCAGTGGTGAGTACGGGAAAATTTTTCCACATGGTATTTAAAACGCTGTTGCAAGTAGTCACGCTGACGGCTGGTTATTCTGAGAATAGAGTCAATTTCAGGCGCTGAGAGATCTTGAAGTTTTAATGTCAAGTAATCCACACAGTCATGTTGCCCTTGAGCGTCAAGGTATTTCGTTAATTCTGCGATTACGCGATCGCGTTCCGAATCTTCAGATGGATCGAAGTTAGATTGCGCAATCATTTGCGATCGCACCTGTTGCACAGCCGAGTTACGCTGATAAGATTCTGCATCTTCTGTCTTAGCAGATTCAATCGCCTTTTCGATATCCAGGATTGTTTCTTGAGGTTGACGGCGAGCAAAACCTTGAGCACGTAGTATAATTAGCTGCTGACTTGTCGCACTAGCTAAATTAATCCGGCGCTTGGCATACTGTTCAGTAAAGGCGATGTATTCTGCCAGTTCCAACTGAGTGCGCGGGCTATAATCTTCTGGTAATTCGTTCTCCCGCCGGAAAGCCTTGATCGCTTCAAGGTAAAATGCTTGCAAGAAATCTTCTATCAAGCTGTAACGAGCGTCAAATCCCAATTCTCCTTTAGATATAGCTACGTACCGATAAACAATAGCACCAAGATGGCTATGTAATTCCACGCGCCCTTGTTTTGAACCTAACTGATAGTAGCGCAAGAATTTTTGTAAGCGATGCCGTGCCAAGTTAATTTGCCAGGACTGAATTTGCCCAGATTTTTGGATGCGGGGACTTTTATCACAAATACGTATCACTTCTATAGCTATACGCTTTGCTATAGCTTGCACGCTCTGAGGTGTTGCCTTCACTTGAGGTTGCAATTCTTCATAAAGAAATTGTGTCAACCCATCAATGCTAGAATGAAATTCTGTGGTGGAATCATAGCGGTTAAAAGCGGGAGTAGAGTTCGGTAGATTAGCGAGCTTAACTTTCATAACTTTTCCTGAGAATGTATGCACCGTAACATTAGCAATACTGAGGTTTCGCTTGGGTGAACAACAATGGCATTCCCAAACAAGGTACCGCCAGCACTGCTTACTTATATGACTGTAAACAATCAAAAAAGTTACAGTAGCGTTGATGTGTCGGTTTTTTTACAAGCAACGTTAAAGTACGTCACACGTAAGTATCAGTGATCTCCTAAAATCACTTCAAATCCCTATCTTACCAACGTTTGTCACTATCCTAGCCATACCTGCTTCAGTCAGGTATCAGTATGCCAATTTGGAAACTGGTGCATTCAATCAGGAATCACGAATCCTGGATAAGTAGTTATAATAAATTTCTAAACCCAGCACCCAGCACTCCCCACTGATTAAACCCATGCGGTGACTTTCTCCCAACCTAAACCCCGCCGCGTGATAATTGGTTCAACTCCAGTCAAGTCCAAAATGGTAGAAACTTTGTAAGTAGGTTCCTCGCCAGTATCTACAATCACATCTACGAACTTGTCTAACTTGTCAAACAGTTCCACCCTTGACAGTTGAGGTTCGGATTCCACCTCAAACAATTCATCATCTGTCTCCTCCTCCTCTGGTGGCAAATGTGCTGAAGTGGAAATAATTGGATTTTTCAAAGCCTTCAATAATGCCAAGCACACCGTATTATCTGGTACTCTAATTCCAGTCGTTTTGCGCTTGGGATTTTGTACCAGCCGTGGCACTAACTTGGTAGCAGGTAGTAAAAAAGTATACGATCCTGGAATCAAGTGCTTCATCAGTCGGTATGCTGGATCGTTGACGTAAGCATAAGTTGCTACATCAGAAAGCGATGAACATAAAAATGTTAATG
>CAZZVG010000429.1:0-5825 GCA_964657295.1 Iningainema sp.
GCCAATCAGGTTGTAGCCCTCGCTTGTGAAGGTACCAGACACATCAGGGTTGACACCGTCCGTACTATTGATGTTTCCGGCAATAATCGTGTTCCGCACGTTGACAGTGCCAGAAGGCATTACAATAGAGCCAACCGAGCCAGAATTATTGTACACACCTGAGCCATTGGTGGCAGAGTTGAGAGTGAGGGTACTAAACACCAGAGTTAGAGTGCCATCATTGTCGATGCCGCCGCCAATGTTGCTGCGATCGCTGAACGGATTATTGAGGTTCGCACTATTACCGCTGAGAGTGCTGTTAGTTACCGTCATAGTGCCAACATTAGAGATCCCGCCGCCGAAAGCGGCTGAGTTACCACTGAATGTGCTGTTTTTTATTACACTGTTACCACCGTTAGCGATGCCGCCACCACCTTCTGAAGCCGAGTTACCACTGAGGGTGCTGTTGATTATTTTTAGAGTACCCGTGCCATTGTTTAAAATACCACCGCCGTCGCCACCAACGTTGGCTCCGACATGATTGTTGTTCAAGGTACTGTTACTCACCTGAAGATTACCTGCATTGAAAATGCCACCGCCTCCGGTACCACCGTTGGCGCCGGTTGAGTTGTCGATAATGGTGCTATTTAATACTTTAGCTTTACCCGTATTGTAAATACCACCACCAGCAGCGTTGAATCGTTGGCTTGCCGAGTTACTACTTAGAGTACTATTACTTACTGTGAGAGTACCTTGATTAGAGATGCCACCGCCGAGGGCTGCCGAGTTACCACTTATAGTGCTGTTATTTACTTCAAGAGTGCCTGTGTTGTAAATGCCGCCGCCTGAGACAGGATTGTTTCGTGTTGGGTTAGCAATTGAGTTATTGCGAACAATGCTGCTATCTAGGGTGAGGATACCGCTGTTTTTAATTCCACCACCATTGTCAATCGCCACCTGACTATTGTTTGTCAGCACGGCATTGTCAAAAGGTATCAGACCATTAGCAACAATCAATCCCGACAACGTTACTGTTGCTCGTGGTTCAATCTCAAACACCCGCGATGCCTTGTTTCCACTCACCGTTACCAAGTCCCCACCCGTCAACGAGTCCCTTGGGGCGATGATGTCCAAGTTATGGGTGATGTCTAGTTCTCCCAAGTTCAAGGTAATAGTCTGCGCAGTCGTAAATAGTGAGCGGTCAAACACAATCAAGTCTTCACCCGTGTCAGCATTTGCCTGATTGATGGCTTCGCGCAGGGTGGTCACGCCAACGTTCTTGTCCGCTACATCGGCAATACTGTTCACCGTAATGATGGAACTGGGTTTTACCTGTAAGGTTCCAGCACCAAGCAGGTCTTGCACATTGTCTGAGAATACAGATGTAACGGCTGTAGATAACTGTAAAGCGTCTAGAGCCATTTTGCGAGGGGGTTAGATTTGAGAGCCGTAAATGATTAAAAATTATCGGTAAAAATCTCTGAAAAGCTTACAGAATAAGGCAGCGAGGGTGTTAACGAAATAATAAGGATTTTAGCCATTTGCGTTACCCCATCGCAAGACACTAATTGTCAATAGACTGACATTTTTGTGTGATGTCGTCTAACGCATAAAAGCCGATGCTAGACCATCCGAAATTGCCCTGATTTCCTCCACCGTTCTGATATCTGGCTCATCCTCTATCGCTACGCGGTACAGATACTCGGATGCTGAAAGAATCAAGCTTTCCACCAAAGGGGATACTTGATTACTTTGGGAGTACTGCGACACGCAAGATAAGATTTCAGACTACCCTTGTCTAGCCCGCTTTAATTTTCAGGACTCCACTAAAGTCACTTTAGCTAAGACCGTTTTTGGGTTTGACCATAGGAATTGGCAAAGTGTTGGCGTAGCAGGTCGTGCATAAATCGATAGCCGCTACCGACACGTTGTAAAAACAGGCGATTGGTGCATTAGTCGAGAAATTTGGCATAATTCCAAGGAATATAGCCATTAGACCAGAGAATTACACGCAAAACGAAATGTTTAATGGCTGGCGTTCCACTTCTGACTATTCCAAAACATATTCCAAAAAGTAATCCAAGTATTAAGCTTTTATTAAAAGATTCATTTAAATAAGTTAAAAAAAAGAATATTGTGGCTAATGGAGCAGTAATTATTGAGAAAATTACAATATTAACAACTGATATTCTAATACCTTGATTAGGAATATCTTTCTTTTCAATTTCCACTGCACTAATTCCATACAACACCCCAAAAAATACCGTAAAACATAAATTATTTGCACAGAATTTCATCATAGACAGTATCATATCCAGCCTATAATTCCAATCAATACGTAGCACAAAAGCGAAAATAGTCACTAAAACAATCGGCGCAATCAACGAAAAAAATGTCCAACTAGAAAAAGGTCTTTGAAACTTTTTCCAAGAAAATTTTAGTTGTTCAACTGTTTTAATTTTATCTCCGCTCACTTCAGAATTCACCCTTTTCGTCTGCTCATCAATCAACCTCAGCACTTTCATGTGTTCATCAGGAGTCACCTTCATTACTTTTACAAGTCTTTTAATTCTCTCCCCGCTCACTTCAGCATTCACCCGTCTGTATCTTGGACAATATAAATTCGATTATGCAGAGACTGTTCTAATCGTGACTCAATTTCCGTTCTGACTTGTTTTAGCAATATTTGTTGAACATGATTTCTAGAAGAAAATTCATTTTTTGATTTACTAATAGCTTGTAATTTGGGATTGCCAGGATTTGACTGACACGCTGCAAGGATTAGCCTTTCAACCCATGCTTCAGCTTCTGCTCTTTTTATTAGATTAAAAACAATTTTTTCTAAACTTCCTTCCCCAGCAATCGCTTCCAGATTCTTATCTAGTTCAAACGACAGCATTTGCTCTAATGATGATTTTGTAGGAAAAGCATCAACTAGAGCATCTTTTAGCTGTTTACGCTGTCGTCCAGATAAGCCCATTTTTCAAATCAACTGACAATTTACTTAAAAGCTGCAACTTATAAAAAAATAGTTCTTCGATTCTACAAGGTATCGGCTCAATAATCCGGGGTAGCAGAAAAAAATAAAAAGGTGAGCAAGGTGCACAAAACGTCATAAAATATGGCACATGACGCAAAAATCACCGAATGACTCCTCAGTATCGGCTCTGCTGCAAACCATCCATCCCTCAGGGATTGCAGACGAGTCGGTGCGTCGATCTGCGCCTGTGAAAATGCCTTGTTCTCCTGAATTCAAGGTAGCTGTAAACGCCACTTGTTGATTGTTATTGAGTGCCGGATTGCTCAATGCCTGAAACGAACTGCTGTTGGTATCTGCAATTTTGCACAAGATACCCGTTGTCCGGTTCAACAGGTTCAGGGCATTTGTATCCAAGAACAAAATATCACCGTTATCGTTGATGCCCAGCGCCGCTAAGGGGTTCCGTTCCATAATACCGCTATTACTTTTGGTATCCACCGCCACCAAGGAAGCTGTTTCCAATATGCTGGTAGGCTCATCCCCATTACTAGTAAAAATTGCCGATGTGTTGTCCGATTGCCTGGTGGCGGAAAAAATTACTTCGCCTTTGTTATTGATGGCAAAGCTGCCAATTCGGCCAAAAGGTGCATTGGGAATTTCAAATCGAGTATTTCCAGGATATACATAATCATTTCCTGCTGCAATTGTAACATCAGGTTGATTTGGTTTGGAAAGGGATAGTTTGTATCCAACGTACAGTGGTAATGTCGAGCTATTGCCTACTACTAAATAAACTAGTTCATCTTGTTCATTAATAGCACTCCCGATAAGTATGTCTCCGTAATTTCTCCCTGCACTAAAGGATGGGGAACGACGAGTAAAGGAGCCGTCTTGACCGACAAAAATGGCATCATTAGAATTTATAGCATTAGTCGTCTGGCTGATCGTTAATACAATAGTGACGTCATTTTTGATATATGGTATTGACTTATAACCGTAATCAGTTGAAAGAGGTCGTAGACCGAGAATCGATTGCAGCTGATCAAAATTTAAAGTTTCTGTAATTCCGGCATTACTACCAGTGTATACTCCCAACAATTGAGCAAAAAAAGCGACTGTGCCACTATCATTAATTGCTGGCGCTCTATTGTCAATTCTGGTAAAGTCGCTTCTTGTATCGGCAATTTTGGTGATGGAAAAGTTACCTGCCACTGCCTGTGTTGCGGCAAGCAAACTCATCGCCAGACTGACTGCGATCGCCCCACTCACCCGACACAGCCATCGGTTTGTTTGATTCGTCAAACCCCAAGCATAATTTTTCCTATTGCCTGCTGTGGTATCTATAAGTAAACAGCTACCACTACTAATTTGCTTTTTATTATATGTCTGCATAAAAAACTTTATTGATGATTAGTATTTGTGCTAGCAATGTAATTTGAATGTTTACATCAACACAACTTTTTTTGTTTCCCTGTATACCAACTTTACGAAAAATTTATAATATTTATGATAAAATTCATCACAGCTTCAAAATTTTTAAACTCATCCCACTCCTTCTAGGGGTGGGATTTCGTGGGCATGGGGCATAGGGTGCGTTACCTATGCCCTATGCCCTATGCCCGAAACGGCAAGAGCGTCGATTACGGACACCCCTACAATCCGTGGGATTCCTCGCCGTTTTCTTTGAGTTAGGACTATTTATCAGTGATTAAATCAGCGCGGATGATTGCTTGACTACCATCGGTAAAGGTGGCACCAAAGGCAAGGGAATTACCTTTAAGCGCACTGGAACTAAAGTTTAAAGAAGATATCCTTGTCCCATCCAGCCTAGTACTCAAATCAGCTATTTTCAGCAGCGAACCACCAATATAAGCATATACTCCTAGTGGTTGCTTGTTGACACTGGCGCTAAATGCTACATTGTCACCATCAACTAGAACCTTGTCAAAGCTGCTGAACTTAATTGTGCTGCCCGGAACAGTTGTATTGGCGTCTACCATTGTCGTTCTCGCTAAGAGCTGGTATCCCAGTAAAAAAATAATTTGAAGTGGGATCGTCTACTTCTACTAGAGTATTGATTTCACCACTATTGCTGGTATAAATTCCTATTTTATTAGGAGATACCTTGGTACCTGCAAAAGTTACTTCGCTGTTATTATTAACGTAAGCATCATTAATCTGTGATGGCGGAGTTTCTGCATCTGTAGGATCGGCGCGGAATATACCTTGTGTGCCATCTGCCAACTCAGCAGAGAAGACAATCTGACCATTGTTGTTCAAGCCAGAACGCAAGAAATTCAAATTTGCTACTGTAGAGCCAGCTAATGAATCCCCAGTAGCAATTACTTTGTCCGTGAGCGGGTCACCGCCTGTGAAAATGCCTACATCAGCCAGATTATAGACACCCTGAAACGCCACCTCTCCATTGTTATTGATAGCAGGACGCCTAATTATCCTGAATAAGCCGTTTGTATCAGCAATTGTGCGCAAGATACCAGTAGTGCGGTTAAATAGCTGGATACTATTCTGATTGGAGAACACAACTAAACCATTGTCTGTGGCAGAAAGCTCAGAGGCTTCCGTTTCTAGTATGCTAGTGGGTTCCTCTCCAAGACTAGTAAAAATTGCAGATGGGTTGGGAGATTGTCTTGTCGCGGCAAAAGTCACCTCGCTGTTGTTATTGATGGCAACATCGCTAATTGTAGCTAAAGGTACATTGAGCGGAGTGTTGCCGTTCAGTGGAGGTGCAGCTTCAGCAATTGTGACATCTGGTTGATTTGCTCTGGTTAAAATGGCTTTGTAACCAGTGATACCAGTTCTCGAAGCACCTTCAGTTAATAAATAAGTTAGTTCATCTTTGTCATTG
>CAZZVG010000430.1:0-5824 GCA_964657295.1 Iningainema sp.
CATAGACTGCTGTCCTTGCTGGTAAGCCAGGGGACCTAAGACTTTGCTCATTCCGTAGGTAGTCACCATCCGCTCTGCCAGATCCGTCGCCCGCTGCAAATCATTGGCGGCACCAGTAGTAATACTGTTAAACACAATCTCTTCAGCTGAGCGTCCACCAAGCAAGGTAGCAATCTGACCTCGGAGTTCTGCTTCGTCCATGAGGAACCGATCTTCTGTTGGTAGTTGCAGAGTGTAACCCAGTGCTGCCATACCCCGAGGGACGATAGAAATTTTCTCAACTCGACCACTCGTGGTCATCAGAGAACCAACCAGGGCATGACCGACTTCGTGGTAAGCAACAATCTTCTTTTCCTTGTCGTTGAGGACACGGCTTTTCTTTTCCAAACCTGCAACCACCCGCTCGATCGCTTCGGCAAAGTCTTCCTGGGCAACGTGGGTGCGTTGATTACGGGCTGCTAACAGAGCCGCTTCATTCACCAGGTTTGCCAGATCTGCTCCTGCAAAACCGGGGGTACGAGTCGCGATTCCCTTAAGATTCACGTCTTCACCCAGCTTTACTTTCCGAGCATGGATTTTGAGAATTGCTTCTCGTCCCGACAGTTCCGGGAGATCGACCAACACTTGACGGTCAAATCGACCAGGACGCAACAGCGCCGGGTCTAATACTTCAGGGCGGTTTGTAGCAGCCAGCACAATCACTGTTGCATCTTCCGCTGAAAACCCATCCATTTCTGCCAGCAACTGGTTAAGTGTCTGTTCTCGCTCATCATTGCCACCGTAGAACCCACCACTGTTGCGAGATTTGCCGATCGCATCCAGTTCATCAATAAATACGATGCAGGGAGCCTGTTTCTTCGCCTGCTCAAACAGATCCCGGACTCGTGAAGAACCCACACCAACAAAAAGTTCCACAAATTCAGAGCCAGAGATACTGAAGAACGGCACGCCTGCC
Source organism: Iningainema sp. (assembly GCA_964657295.1). Taxonomy (GTDB): domain Bacteria; phylum Cyanobacteriota; class Cyanobacteriia; order Cyanobacteriales; family Nostocaceae; genus Rhizonema. Next base: position 956 of record CAZZVG010000430.1, read on the forward strand.
TCCCCTGCCACCGCTTTCGCCAGCAACGTTTTACCAGTCCCAGGCGGACCAACCAGCAGCACCCCCTTGGGAATCCGCGCCCCAATTTGGGTGTAGCGCTCTGGAGTCTTGAGAAAATCCACAATCTCAACCAACTCAGTCTTGGCTTCCTCCACTCCAGCCACATCTGCAAAGGTCGTTTTGGCAGATTCCCCCTCCACATAAACTTTAGCTTTGCTCTTACCAATCGAGAGAACACCTTGGACTCCACCACCACCCCGTCTGATAAAAAACTGCCAGATTGCTACAAAAATCAGAGGTGGAATCACCCAGCCCAGAAGACTGGTAAACCATCCATTCTTGGGCGGAGGAGCAGCTGCAAATTCAACACCCTTCTCTTCAAGCAACTTGGGCAATCCCAAATCAAAGATAGGTGTAGTAGAGAACACAGATCCAGCCTTGCCATCGACCGTTTTCAATTGAAATTGAATCTGGTTTTGACCAACTTGCACCCGCTCAACTTCCCCTGCCTGAACCTGATGGATGAACAGGCTATAGGGAACACCGGGAATCTGAGGACCTAAGACAAAAGGCAAGACAAAATTTACGATCAGGAACAGAGATGTCAGCAAGAGAACAGTGTTACCGATTAGGCGGTTCGGGGTAGGAGTTAGTTGTTTTTTAATCGGCATTGCTGTCACCAATCCTCATAGTTTGAGACGTTTTATTTGTGGGTGTTGAAATATCGTTCATTGAGTAGGTGCTCCAAGTTTTGTGACTGTAACGAATGACTCAGTTGTGCAAAGTAAAGATTGCTTCCCGGTTTTACACAGAGATGAAATCCCGATCTATTTTCCACTCGTGTTTGAGAATCTTCTGATACATCATTTCCCGAAACATCATGTGCTTACGCTGCAATATCAAGAAATCTTGAGCTTGTTCGCGGGACATTTTTTGCACTTGCTCGGTAAAGTTTCTGAAGCTAAATTCTTGCTCTAAAGTTAGTTCCATATCCAGATCCATAGCTGCCTTCTATAACTCAATTAGTGTGAAAACTGTCAGTTCGATGTTGTACTAGTAAATGACATACCCTGCGGGAAGTCCTGACGCTCGGAAAGCATGATTGCGTCTCCCCTTGGGGAGACGGGCTGATAGTTGACGGCTGAATGCTGACAGCTATGTTTTATGGTTCAATTTTGCGTTGCTCATGTGAACTCTTGACTATACGTGTTACAGGTCCATCATGTCTATTGGGGTCTTTCTTTTGCTTTTTAGTACCATCAGACTGCTTTTTGGCTTTTTTGGCTTCTTTGTTGCTTTTTCGCTCTTTTGACATAATGATTCTCCAATCGAGGTGACTTTTTTAATCCGATATGAGATTTCTAAGTCATTGGTTTGAGCAGTCCGGTCAGTCAGGCTTGCCAGAGCCACGCACGAAACCTCTCCGCTCGTCTTTCTGGATACTGAGAAAAGCTAACCCGAGGCTCATCCATCACGCACTATCTGGATTCGATGGCGTAGTTGTTCAGCCTACCGAATTCTTCAATCACAGAACCGCTTTTTATCAGTTAAGCTTTTTGGTTTTATGATGTGTTATGAATTAAATTTAACATTTTTGTGACAAAATTGCAACGTTTCTTGCAAAATAAAATAAATAATGATATCGTCAAAAATGGCTATAACCGCAACCGATAAAAAACATCCAGAGTAGAGCTAAATCGGAAATTCGGTCAAAGTTATACCCTGTATTTATTTTGCTGCGCTTGTCACCTCCTCAGCATTTTTTTGTCATTACTTTTATTTAATGCTAAATATACAAGATTTATACAAATGCATACTGACACCAAAACAAGCAGATTTATTTTAGATTTCTCGGTCAACTTCTAAGAGTCAGTACGGGGTTTTCTGATGCAGACAGAAGCTCCAATCATCAATGCAACTAGAGCGAATAAGGAGCCGAAAATATAAAAAAATAATGTGAATATTTTGTGAATTTGTCAGTTAATAATATAATCAGATTCTGAAATCTATAACTCTAGTTGAAATAAGGGTGTAGTTTTTCTACCTTGAGGTATTTTTAGCTGCTGCTCAAATTTGTTATATTAAAAATTAATAAGAAAAATGTATAGATATTTTGTAATGGGTGTAAGCTTTTATGGTCAAGCGATCGCTCGTAGCCTCACTCACTGGAATTCGACAAGCTAAAAAAGCGTTTGCTTATAAGGGGTGGACACAAGAACATCTGGCGTTTGAGGTCAACTTAAAGACTCGTCAGCCAATTTGGCGGTTTTTCAGTGGACGTCCGGTTGAGCGTCATATCTTTATAGAAATTTGTACTGTGTTGTCGTTGAATTGGCGGGACATCGCGGCCAATCCCCCAGAAGAATTTACGGAATCAAAAGAACTTGGTTCTACTCAATTCTTAGATATTCATGCCTTAGTACAACAGGTCAGATCGCAACGCTTTGAGAAAATTCAAGACCAGTGTGGCACCTTACAGTTATTAGATATTAGCCGCCCCGTTAAAATCGACGACATTTACATTGATATCAACATCTTGGAGGAGATTGCGAGCCTTCAATGGTTAGAGTTTGCAAAAGTGCAAAACTTCACGCCAAAAGAATTTGATCGCTTCGGCTTAAGTGAGGGATCCCATACACAAATTGCGGGCATAAGGGCAGTTGAAACTTACTCAAAACTGCGGGTGTTGGGTAAACCGGGAGCAGGTAAAACCACCTTTTTGCAACATCTGGCGATTCAATGCAACCGAGGTGGATTTGCAGCAAATCGGGTTCCCATTTTTGTCACCTTAAGAGATTTTGCGGACGAATCAAGAGTTGCAGGGGAGTTCCATTTACTCAACTATATCCGCCAGGAATTCAACACCAGTGGCATTTCCGATCCATCTGTGCTGGAAACTTTGTTGTGGGAGGGCAGAGTGTTGCTGTTGCTGGATGGATTAGATGAAGTTCTCCATCAAGAGAGCAAGGCTGTCGTCAAAGAGATTCGCCGACTCTCTGAAAAGTATCAAAAGAATCTGTTTGTCGTCACCTGCCGCACTCCGGCTAAAGCTTTCAACCTCAGACGCTTTACAGATGTTGAAATTGCCCCCTTTAGTCAAGACCAAATTGTTGCCTTTGCTCAGAAGTGGTTTACAGCACTCACGAAAATGAACGTCCAGGATAGCCGGGAACAAGCAGTTCAGTTCATTGAGAAACTAGATTTGCCCGAAAACTTACAACTTCGTAGACTTGCCGATACGCCCTTGTTTTTACACCTCGCTTGCTGGGTTTTTCATCAGCACAACAAATTCCCAAACCAAAGAGATGCGTTTTATAAGCAATGTTTAGATCTCCTTCTGAGCAAATGGGACGAAAATAAAGGGATTGAGCGGGATGAAGTGTACCAAGGCTTTTTATTACCACAAAAGCTGAAGCTGCTGAGTCAAGTTGCTGCCACGACATTTGAGCAGGGGAATTACTTTTTTGAACAACGCATTGTTGAGCAATACATTGGCGATTATATCCGTGATTTGCCGAATGCTTCGACGGAGCCAGAGGAATTGCAATTCGATAGTGAAGGGGTACTTAAGGCAATAGAGTTGCAACATGGATTACTAACAGAACGCGTGCAGGGGATTTTCTCCTTCTCTTATTTAACGTTTCAAGAATACCTTACTGCTCGTAAAATCGTTGCCAGTGATAATTTACAAGTATTAGAACAACCGTTAGAACATCTGGTGAGTCATATGACTGAACCCCGGTGGCGTGAAATCTTTTTGTTAACGGTTGTCATGCTGCGGAGTGCAGATTTCCTGCTACAGTTGATGAAGCAACAAATTGACGCGCTACTGACTCAAGATCCATATTTGCAAATATTTATAACTTGGGCAAGCCAAAAGTCTTTTGCCGCTCCCGAACAGCCGGCTGCAACTCGCGCGTTTTACCATGCCCTGGCTCGAACTGCTCACCTTACCCCGCACTTTGCCCTTGCTTTCATCCTCGATCAAGGTATTTTTTTGGATGCGGCATTGGATAACCTAGTAATGGAATGCACTAATGACGACAAATCTAATTTTGCCAATGCCCATGCCTGCGATGATGCTCTGAGTCATGCTTTAGCGATTGTTCAAAATGCTGGTTTACATCAAGCTTTACAACAACTTAAATACCTACGCCCCGATCCAGAACAAAGTAGAGAAAAATTTCAGACATGGTGGCAAACAAGTTACCCCACTTGGATAGAGCAGTTAAAGACCATAATCGCGAACCATCAAAACATTCAGCATCATTGGCACTTCAGCCCTGAGCAACAGCAAGTATTACAACAATATTACGATGCCAATCAGTTGCTTATTGATTGCCTTAATAGCAACTGTGAAGTAACATGGATCGTGCGGCAGAAGATTGAAGCCAGTTTGTTGTTGCCGATAAAAGAACTTGAGGAGCAAGAATGGCGAGGATTGTCAGGAGCAACTTAGGTTAAATCAAATCGAGCCGCTTTATCCTCAACAGACAAGTCATTGAATCCAATCTCGCCGATGTTGCCATTTGCCGGAGGCATGACTACTTTTTTGGCTAACCCCACTGTCTTCAGTGTTTGAATTGCCCACCACGTCATATCTACCTGCCACCACTGCCAGCCGGCTTTTGCTACGTTAGGATAAGCATGGTGGTTGTTGTGCCAGCCTTCGCCAAAGGTTAGGAGTGCTGCCCACCAGAGATTACGAGATCCATCTTCGGTTTCAAATGTTCGATTCCCGAACAAATGCGTCGCTGAGTTGATTAACCAAGTCGTGTGCCAGAGGAAAACTATTCTGACAAATATCCCATAAACTACAAACGACCAGCCACCTAGTGCATACAGTAAAACTCCTAACGGGAGTTGCAG
>CAZZVG010000431.1:0-5822 GCA_964657295.1 Iningainema sp.
CAATTATGCGTGTCGTAACGTTTGATCCCAACCAATACAATCTTCTCATTGAAGGAGAAGATGAAAAAATTTACTTCCTATTTCAACAATCTGACAATCAGTGGTTGTTGCTAGATGGTCGTTGCCAGCACCGGGGAGGACCCCTGCATCTAGGGTCTTGGAACAACGCGGATCAGTGTCTGGTATGTCCCTGGCATGGTACAAAGTATTCTGAAAAAGCTTTACAGAAACGTTCCATCCCGATCGTTTATCGAAAGGATGTAGCGATCGCTATTGTTGACATCTCACCTCACACTCCAATCCATTTCTTAAAGAGAATCACTTTAGCGAATCAGTAACTCACCGTTTGCCTAATCAGGGATATGTAGACAAAGGAGCAAAAACATAATGGTATTCTCGACTACGAAGACGTTGATGATACTCACAAGCGCTGAATTTTTTCATGTCCAAAATTTTGATCCATGCCTCTGAAAGCCCATCAATTAGGTTTTTTCATACCTCCCGCATTGAATCTCAAGGGCTCCAAAAAAGTTGTAAAGTTTTTGTTGAAACTCCTGAAATCGCGTGCATTTATTGATTGTTATTTAATTGAGACATAGCCTGTCAGTCTTTCCCTAACGACGCTTTGTAATTGATATTACTATGTGTTGAGAGACTGGTGGCTATCCTTTTTTATGCCTATGCTATATTCACGTATAAATAAAATGACTCGGGAAGGCGAATTGCGTTGGCGCAGCCCGCCGCAGGCATCGCGATTCCAAAAGCCAACTTGATTTCGTAGCAGATTGCATCAAAAATTGTAGGCAACATCAATTCGTCTTCCCGAGTCATTTTTTACGCTAACTTTGTGATTTTTGTCCAAAGTCCAATTTATCTTGCTACTTTACCTCACAGGCTTGCTTTTCAGGGTACTTTATCGCCCTGTAAGGTGTTTGTTGAGAGACATGCGCGTCGCCATGCATGCGGAGTGTTGCCGTATCGTTGGCGAAACTGCCGAATAAAGTGTCCTGGATCGGTATACCCTACTGCTTCAGCAATTAACTGAACTGATTGTTCAGTTGTCAGCAGCAAACGGCGTGCCTTTATCATCCGCCATTCAATGATCCAACTAAGCACTGTTCGCCCTGTCTCACGGCGCATAAAAGTAGTGAGGTATCCAGAGGTAAGGTTGACTGCCTTAGCCACATCAAAGAGACTAATCTGATGAAAATAATAGGTTTCAATGAATTGGAAGATATCCTTCAGCAACGGTTTTAATTGAAGTAAGGATTTTTCTTCTTGAGAAACTGCTAGTCTAGCGGTGTCCAGCAGCAACAGCCACAAAAGCGCGCACGCTACTCGCATGAACCCTGGAAGTCGCTCCTGTAGCTCAAGATCTAATTGATGTAATCGATCAAGCCATTTTGAACACTGCTCAGGAGCAACTTGGAAATATTTAATTCCAGCATCATTGGGTCGCAACAGTAAAAGCCAAACGAGTTCATCATGCTGATTTAACCATGTTTCAGCACTTGGTTGGCCCAAAAATAAAGTATCAATTGTAAAAACGGCGACCCATCTCTTTGTCATCTTTAAGCCACTCAGATGATGATCTTTGTCTGGTGGGATCAAAACAAGCGTGCCAGCCGCAACCCTGATTAAATCTGAGTCTATAAAGCAGCTTCCCTCTCCGTCTTCAATGAAAACTAGTTTAAAGTATGACTGAACTGGGTAGTTCGTTGATTCTTGTCCACATGCAAAGCGAATAATACTGACAAAGCAAATCTCAGAGAGATCAACAGTTAGTAATGGTGTATGTAAGGATGGATCAACTATAGGAAACATAGCGAGCATTACTAGGAAATTTTTCGGCGTTGGTGAATCAAAATATCAATCCTGGCATCGCCTTAAAGTTGCGGACGCGTAGCGCCCGCAACGGCGTCGAATCAAATCCCAACTAATGAGACGGGTGAGAATAAGCATCAGGATTACCTGATTCTGAACGGTATAACTTTGATTTTCTGTATCTCGAGATGTACAGAGTTTTTTCAAAAATCAAATACTAGCTCTATAGAATCCCTACAACACTATAATTAAGGGATATTTTCTTCCCGCAAGTGAATTAACTCTGGTAAGCCATTCGCATCGAGACCGTATAGAATAGGTTCACCCCGAGGTAAGTTAGGAATATCTGCAAAGGTTCCATACAGTTCTTTGAGCTTGTGTTCAGGGGTAAATTCTGTATCTAGGCGAAGTTCTGGAGGGTTAAAAGAACTATTCAATTGTGCATCATGACCTAAGTTACTTTCGTATCCTGTACCTGGATGTTCATCCAACAGTTCAGTAAATACCTTAATCTGTTGTTGCTCGCTAGGTACATTATCGACTGCCATCGTTATAATGTTGGCATGATCGGTTTGAACAGGCTTACCATTTGGTACATCTGGTCTCTGAAGGACATAACCCGATGTCACTTTTACCTCGCCATGATAGGATTTACCATAGGGTTGGAAAGACTTAGACAGAAGTGCTGTCTTGTGTGAGGTCTCTTTACCATCTAAGCTCCCTTGACTATCAATTAATTGACCACTGTAAATTTCTACTAATCCTCGTCCTCCCTTGCCTTGGCTAACGATAATATCATCATAGTTATCTGCATTTACATCCCCAACAGCCAAGTTAATCAGGTCAAGTTCGTTAAAACCAACTTCAAGGTCAAAGGGAGTAATACGGGAAAGCAAACTAAAATCCTTGCCACTGTATATCTCAATTAAAGGTGCTTGTTCGTCTCTACTAATACCTACAACTATATCTGAGTAGCCATCCCCATTGACATCACCTGTTGCTAATGATACTTTTGCATGGGGCGATATGGTGTCTTTGAAAAGAGTAAACTCAGTAATTAATAGATGTTCATCTTGACCATTAAATTCCTTGTTACCTTTTTCCTGCTCATCAATTAGAGTTCTGCCATCAAATACTTTCACCGTAAACTTATCGTTACTGGTTTCTAAGGAATACTGAATTGTGATGACATCCGTGACATTATCCGTTACATTCTGTGTGTGATTGTCTTTTTTATAACCGACATCCCCCAGCGCAAGGTCTATTGCTCCTTTGAATGTTTTTCCATATGGCATCAAGCTGACGTGTTGTTGCAGATTGCTAGCCCGAATCAATTCGACTTTGCCATCAGAATTCTCCTGTGAGCCCAAACCTAACCAAGTATCTTCTGTGTTTAGGATTGTCCTGACTGGTATCATCATCCCTGCATCTTGATGCTCAAGAATGTGACAATGGTTGACAAACGTGCCAGGGTAATCATCGAACTTCATCAGCATTTGTGTGACTGAGACATCGCCATTGGGTTGCGGCGTCCCATAGGGGTTTTCTGGATTTGGGCTGTTAGGAGTGTGAGTTGGCACTAGGGGAAACGTATCTCTCGGGAGATGCTTGACTGGAATGCCATTGACGTTTATAACTGTAAAATCATTTTGGTGAATGTGAAAGGGGTGCCATTCCATAAAGGGAACATCTACTGGGAGAGTTGGGTCACTCTTTCCAGATGTGTTATTGACAGTCCAGAGTTCTGTTGTACCTAGCATCGGCATCGTCAGCGGAATCATGTTATTCTCAAAAGAGAGGGCAAAATATTCTTTATTAATGCGCCACGCTCCCTCAAATGTAGTTGGATTGCCTGCTGCAACCGCCCAGCCAAAATTTCCGACCCAAGTAAACGTCCGTTTCCGATTAAATCTGCTATTCTCTGCAATTGCAGCAGGGGCGTCATTTTGATTAGTTTGCTCTGTTAAAGAAGCATACTTTTTTGGAGGGACACCAGACGGCAGTACATTACCTATAACTTCAATGGTTGCCAATACTTGAGGTCCCCAAAGACTGAAATCATTATTAAATCCCTTTTGTCCCTTGATCAGTGGTGATGTGTTATCATCTAAAAGCTCTTCTGTCCCGTTAGAGAGCAAGTAATAGATACCAGGTTGTTCAAACCACTTCTGAATCTCTACTCTAGACGCTGGGTTTAGTAGAGGCAGTTCTGTAACTTCTACATCTTTATTGTTGGCAAGTGCAGAAGAATTGCCATCTATACCAACCAGACGCACTTTCTGAGGAATAAGCTTTTCCCCTTCCTGTTTTACTAATTGAATAATGTGGAAGGTATTTACGCTGATATTGGTAAAGGCAAATGCATTCCATTCACCCGTTTTAAGCGCTAACGTGGGGTTGTATTGACCGTTAACGGTATGAATGACATTTTCTATTGGTTCTGCTGAAAAATTACCTCCTCCATAAATAGGCAGGGTTCCTTGTGAATCACCGATGGGATTTTGAGTATCGTAGCCTACCGGTTTAGAGTTATGACCGAAATTTACGGCATCCGACGTTTCGTAAATTTTTTCACCATTTTCAGTTGTTCCTAAAACTTTCAATGGTGTACCTGCTGGAATTAACAATGAAGGATTTTGATTGAGCGGATCATGTGGCTTACCCTGCCTAGAAGTTTGCTGGATTCCAAAGGTATTCAAAGCCAGGAAATGTATCTGCTCATGTTTGGGATTCCATTGATTAATATCTGGCAAATTATGGGGAGGAGCAACCCACAATTGACCCGCCAATCCTGAAGCAATTTGTTGAGTTGATAATCCGTGTAGGTGAGGATGATACCAATTAATACCTATCGACTCATTCTCAGGAATTTTAATACTGATATCCCGATTTTGTCCTGGATTGACTGATATAAGAACATTATCTCCATGTCCTAAAGGTGATACGTGTAGTCCATGAGTATGTAAATTAATTGGTTGCTCTGGATTTTCTAAGTTATTCTCTAATTTAATCTTCAGAGTGTCTCCAGGCTCACTAATCAGCATTGGTCCGGGTATAGTGCCATTGAATCCTCTGAGAGACTCATAGGGATTTTCTAAATTGTTAAGCCAAGAAATTCTACCATCTCCTGCCTTCAAAATCCCGAAGCCATCGATTTTAATCTGATTTAAATCGATGGCTTTGAGAGTTACTTCTAATTCCTTTTGTGGTCCCCAACTCGAAATATAATTTCCCTGGCGATCCTTTTGCCAATCTTGAAAAGAGTCTTTGAAGGGGACTTTCACATCAGGATGAGGTAAAACTTTTAGATAACCTTCTTGATCAAACCCTTGACTCCAACTTTCAAAATTTTTTTGCCCAACAATATATGCTGACTTAATATCTATTGACTTATCAGTAGTTGTAGACGCTGCTGGTAATAAATTAATAGACTGCAAGCTAATCGTCAACATCGAGATGGTAATTGCTGTACACCAAGCAATAAGTTTTCTTCTTTTCAAAAAAGCCATAATTAGACTCGTCCGGAAATTTGCAAAGCAATTCACGTCCAAATACGGTTCGGTTAGTCGTGAAGATCGCGAAGATCAAATGTCGAAAATCGGGCAGAATTTTCCAGGTTTTTGGTTCACCTTGAAAAGGCTGGTCCTAACTATGACACACGTTAAAAAAACAGTCTAGTTGAGTGTTCTTCTCTCAGAAGATAACTTAAAATATTTTTAAAGCCCTACGTGTTTTAAATGTATAAAATTTAATGCATAAATTTTAATTATTAAATATTTGAAAGATTTTTTGTATAAAAAAACTCAAATAACGTAAAATCTTTCCCGAACTGCTAGTCGGCCCCGATTTATTGAGCGGATACTAAATAAGCTATACAAGTTCAAATCCATGTTTTTGCAAAATAGGTAATGTGTGAAGTAAGGAAAACAACGAAAAAACAGGCGATCGCTCAAATTGTAAAAAATTGTAAATTATAGTTGTATTTGCAACTAAAAAAA
>CAZZVG010000432.1:0-4820 GCA_964657295.1 Iningainema sp.
CATAGGAGCATCAATGATAGTTTTTCCGATAGCTAGAAATAGATCTCGAGGACAGTAAGCGTGACCAAAACCGTTTGACTGCCAATCCGGTGTACTAAAAAATCCTGAGCGATTGATTTTTGTTTCTGGACGCTTAACCGTAATACCCAAGTTGATTAATACTGAGATTAATTCTTGTAAATCTTCTTCGGTTTCATCGATGACTCTTTGGCTACGTTTTCCCGACGGTATCTGCTCAATATCATTGAAAATACAAGCAAACTCAATTGCATATAGTCCCTTATCGGGAACCGGAATTTGGGAACCTATAGCAGTACCTACAATGACCTCTTCCAGTGGATCCCACTCGTTATGAACACTTACAAGACTCATTGAAACTCCTCGCTCACAAACTAAATAAACAATAATACAATAAGTAAGCAGGTGTTCTCCATTTGACTGATAAACGATTAACTGTGAAGTTTTTGGGATATTATGGGATAGTAGTGTTAAATGAGCTACGGGCAATTCAATCCACCAACTGATTCTGACCACGCCGCAACTACACTTGGCATAGCAGGCTTCGTAAAAGTTTTTTTCTCCTACCTGCGTCCGTACCGGATGCAAAGCTTGCTGACATTTCTCACTGTGTTACCAGGGGTTGCTTTTATCGTGGCGCAACCCATCCTGTTTCGGGTTCTGATAGATGAGGCGATCTCCAAGGAAAATAGCCAGTTCGCTGTCTTGCTTTTAGCGGTGCTGTTCACCCTCCTAGCCGTGAATGCACTGGCAGACCTCGCACAAAAGTATTTAGTTGCTAAGCTCGTAGTGAGCATCATCAACGACCTGCGCTTCAAGCTTTTTACGCACCTGCAAAATCTTTCCCAAAGTTTTTATGCGCGATCGCAGGTTGCTGAGTTGATGGCCCACTACACTTCAGATTTAGATGCTATCGAACGCGCTTTGATGATAGAAGTGCCCTACGCACTCTCGTATTTACTGATCATAAGTGTTGGCATGAGCGCCTTATTTGCCATCGAGTGGCGTATAGCCTTGCTATCTCTGGTACTGGTGCCCAGCCTCCTGATTGGTCCTAAGTTTGTTGGTCCTTTGGCTGACCGGGCGGACAAGGTGCGTCAGAAGGATGCCACCCTGGTTACCAGTATTGCTCAGGAAAATTTATCCGCTCAAATGGTAGTCAAGGTTTTTGGGTTGCAAAACCTAGCACTGGCAAACTTTCAGGAAAGCTTGGAACAGCTTAACCACAGTGGCGTCCGTGTCGGCTTCTTGAGCGGCTTGCAAGGTGGCGTACTCACTGCCAGTGGATTTTCTATCTTGGTGCTAGCAATGACCGTGGGTGTCTTCCTGACTCTTAGTCACCAATTAACCGTGGGAGCGCTGGTCGCTTTTACCGAGCTTCTCTGGTGGATAGTAGCGTCGGTTCAGCAACTTTCCGGTATTGTGCTTCCCTTTCGGTACGCAGCTAGCGGGATGCAACGAATTCAAAAATTACTAGCCCAGGAGTCTCATGTGATTGACGCACCGGATGCGACTCTGCTCCCACCATTCACTCACGAGATCCGTTTCAACAACCTTAATTTCAGCTATATCGGCGAAACGATGAATCTCAAAGAAGTGAACCTGACGATTTCGGCTGGACAGTCGGTGGCTATTGTTGGCCCCAGTGGCAGCGGTAAAAGTACGATGGTCAGCCTGTTACTGAGGTTGTACGATCCTACCCAGGGCTCCGTGACGATTGATGGCTATGACTTGCGACAAGTTTCGCAAGCATCACTTAGGGTTCAAATAGGAGTCGTCTTCCAAGAGAGCTTCCTCTTCAACACGACGATTCGTGAAAACATCCGATTTGGTAAACTTGGGGCAACCAACGAAGAGGTGGAGGCAGCAGCTTTAGCTGCTGAAATACACGACTTCGTGCTCACCTTGCCTCAAGGGTACGAGACGAAAGTCGGTGAAAGAGGTGGACTTCTGTCTGGCGGACAGCGCCAACGCGTCGCTATAGCCCGTGCCATTTTGCGGAATCCGGCGATCCTGATCCTTGACGAGGCAACTTCCGCGCTCGATCTCCAAACGGAAGCAGCCATCAATGAGACTTTGCGGCGTCTGGTGGTCGGTCGTACCGTCATTACAATCACCCATCGACTCGCCTCGGTTGTGGATGCAGACTCAATCGCCATCTTGAAGGATGGAAAACTGATTGAACAAGGTACCCATGAACAATTGTTATCTCAAAATGGTCTTTACTATCAACTATGGCAGAATTAATACTGGATAATATAGGTGTTGCCCCGATGTAGCAATTGTAAATTTTAAAATTTAGGAGGTAAAGCTTTCAATCTTATGTTGAGGTCATTGTCATTACCAACATAAGATTGAAGCTTTACCTAAACTTGGCTTCAGACTTTTATGGTGATTGTCATTAAAGATGGATTATTGATAATTAGAGCGGAAGAATAAGGGTTCTAGAATCCAATTTTTTCGGCGATGCGTTGCAACGGCGCACATCCGTTCTGATTAAGTTAGGATCTGTGCTAAGTTATGAACTGAGCATAATTTAGTATGTAAATTTTTTTGAAATAACTCATGAGGCTCGTTAATCTTGTAGCAGATTTAGATTGGTCAGTAGCAGAGAAAGCACAACTAAAATCGTTTGGAGAATACGTTCAACTCCCAGCTACTCCAAAAACAGAGGCAGAATTAATCGCTGGACTTCGTGATGCCGATTATGCTATTATTTCCCCTCTTCCTGGCGTAAGGATTTCACATCAAGTTTTTGAGCAAACTCCAAAGCTCAAAGGTATTTCTCTTATTACCACATGGTACTACTGGGTGGATACAAAAGCTGCTGAAAAACATGGAGTAATTGTTTCTAATCTTGGAGGATACTCTCAAGTTTCTGTGGCAGAACTTGCCATGACAATGATATTTGCTCTTGCCCGTAAAATTAACCTCTCCGCCAGTAGAACCAAAGCAGGGAAAGAGCGATATCCAGGTCTTATGGGTTTCGAGTTGCGAGGTAAAGTCCTTGGTGTGATTGGGATGGGTTCTATCGGCTCCTATATCGCACAGATGGGTCACGGGTTGGGTATGCGTGTAATTGGCTACAACCGTAAATCCCAAATTAACTCAGTGCCTCTAGTCCCTATTGAAAAACTGCTTCAACAAGCAGATGTAATAGCAGTAAGCCTTGCCTTAAATGAATATACTGAAAACTTCCTGAGCGATGAAAAGTTGTCACTTTTGAAGTCCCAAGCTATAGTTGTCAATATTTCACGTGAAGGATTAATTGACCAAGAAGCTATATATGAATTGCTAGTTAACAACAAGATTGGAGGTTATGCTTTTGAATTGGACGAACCAAGAAAGACTTCAATCAAAGAAGAACTTTTGTTGCTTGATAATGTCATTGCCACGCCATACACAGGCTGGTACACTTTTGAAGCATTACAAAAACTTACACAGACTGCTATAGATAACATTCTTGCAATGATTGAGGAAAGACCTATTAATGTTGTGAACGAAAGTCAGTAAATTGGATAGTAGTGCATAGTAATGATTTAAGTTCGTAGACTAGCATCTTCCGTGATAAACAAGATACCAGACGATACCCATATGGTTGTCCAGGGTTTTGGAGAACGACAATGTTTTACGAACTAGCTGTCCAACTCGTTGCCGCAAGATATTTTTGAATCTTTTAATATAGATGAATGCAAGACCACAATAGAGGTATCTGTATCATTAGATCAAGGATTATAGTACTCATTGCTTGAGTGCCACCAAGCAAAGACAGTTGGGCTTTACCTTTAAGACACGAGAGAATTATTTCCTGGGGGAGTTATATTAGCAAAGCTGTATGGCAACTAGGGCAAGGAAAACCTTCAAACATCCATGAATCGAGAATCAAACAGAAGGAGAAAAATATGTCGGACTCATCTTTTATGAATAGAGAACCAATTTCTATGCGTTCTATTGCATTTCCTAAAAGTAGGCTAGATTGGCAAAATGCTAGTGCCAATTTTAGTGATGAAAAGCTTGAAATATTAGGGCATCCAGTTATGGAGGCTTGGGAAAAACCTTACATGAGAGAGCTTGCCAAAATTGCTACACAAAATGGAGGGACTATCCTTGAAGTCGGATTTGGTATGGCAATTTCGGCAGGGTACATACAACAAGCAAAAATAGAGGAGCACATTATTATCGAAGGCAATGCAGAAGTTTTTGCAAAAGCAGAAGAGTTTGCTAAACAAGCAAAACAAAAAGTTACACCTATTTTGGGTTTTTGGCAAGATGTTGTTGGTTCATTATCGGCTGCGAGCTTTGATGGAATTTTGTACGATGCTTACCCACTAAGTCAAGAAGAAGTGTATGGGGTGCATACTTCTTATTTCTTTAAAGAAGCCTATCGTCTTCTTAAAAAAGGAGGTGTTTTTACTTACTTCTGTGGTAGAGGGGTAGAATCTCTTTCAGAAAAAGATAGTCAGTTATTAAAAGAAACAGGATTTTTGAATATTGGCGGTACTGTTTGTGAGGTAACTCCACCCGCAGATTGTCTGTATTGGAACGAAAAAACTATCTTCGCACCAATTATCATAAAATAAAACCGATGACTTCAATCCCAAATCAAAAATTAAGAGTTAGAAAAAAATTAAATCCTTGGCTAGATGTTTTGGCAATTGGTGCTTGGGGAGTTTTAATCTTTAAATACTGGCTGACAGGGAAATTAAACTTGTTGATTCACCCTCATTACTTTTGGTTAGCGATTTTGGGGGCAGTCGGCTTGTTAGCTGTCGGGTTATTTAAGGGGAGGCAGTTGTGGCAGC
>CAZZVG010000432.1:4830-5812 GCA_964657295.1 Iningainema sp.
AGCGTCCTCAAGCGGTTGAGAACAGCGCCCAGCATATATCTATTTTTCCGCCTGGTTGGGGTAGTCTGTTACTTTTAGGAGCGGCAATTCTCGGAATAATTGTGACACCCCAAGTCTTTGCCAGTCAAACGGCTCTACAGCGAGGTGTGACTGATTTAGTAGGAGTGACACGCCCTCAGCCTCAAGCATTTCACGCTTCTATTCGTCCGGAAGAGCGATCGCTCGTAGATTGGGTCCGTCTGCTTAATGTCTATCCCGAGCCAGATGCATATGCAGCCCAAAAAGTAAATATTAAAGGCTTTGTTATTCACCCACCTTCTTTAGGGAAAGAATATTTGTTTCTAGCAAGATTTGTGATCACATGCTGTGCCGCAGATGCTTACCCAGCAGGCTTACCCGTCAAACTGCCAGCAACCAACGAATCTTACCCAGCTGATACCTGGTTAGAAGTTGAAGGACAAATGATCACGGAAACTCTATCAGGCAAACGCCAACTCACCGTCGCCGCTACCTCGTTGAAAAAAATTCCCCAACCCAAAGATCCTTATAGTTATTAATTATTTGTTATTTTTCCTTTGTCCTTTGTTTATGACTAATGACTGTACGGGCGGGTTTCACAATATTTTTCGTTTCTACACGAAGATTTATACATCAACCCGCCCCTACCAATAACCAATGACTAATAACTAATGATAACTAAAAAAGCGTTTACTCAACCAATAGATCGTGTGGCGATCGCCTTAATGCTCCTGCTTAGTCTGATAATTGGGCTTTTAATATTACAAGGTGATGGAGTTAAACCGAGCGTTCGTGATTTTAGCTGGCAGAATAAACAGATTGGAGCAGACGATACATCTTTTACCCTGACTTTTAGTCGTCCAATGGACACAAAAAGTGTAGAAGCGAATATCACCATCGACCCACCCCTAGCAGGTAAAATAAGTTGGGCAGCGCAGCGGATGGCTTATACCCTTTTGACACC
>CAZZVG010000433.1:0-5809 GCA_964657295.1 Iningainema sp.
AATGTATATCTTCGGCATCGATACCTGGAGCAAATTTCCCTTGCTGATATTCAAGCCGAATTTGTTCTAAACCCGCAATGAGAAGACTTCCTTCTTCTGGAGAAATGATACCAGTGTGAGCCAGCATTTTGGCATGAGCTTGGGAACCAGTTAGGTCGTATTCTATTAATTCAATGTCAAAGTTGATACTAGCATTAAACCGAGCGATCGCCGGATGCAACGCTGATTCAAACCGCTGACTCCAAGTTTGTTGTTCAGTCATAGAAATTACAGGAGAGAGTTGGACTTAATCAGCTAAAACTGCGCTAAACTTGCTCAAAGTTGTAGAATTTAAGTGGTTTTCCCAAAATTTGTGTTGTATAATTTGAGTAATACCGAAAACCAAGTCTTAAATTTCTGGTTTGTAAACCACAGTCGCGTCAAAACTAGCAAGCCTGTAGAAAGGTCGCGCCGGGAAGTCCACAGTTAGTTAAATTAGCTGAAAATAATGGGTGACAAATGACTAAAAGCCTCAAAAGAAATAAAACTTAATTTAGTACGGTTGGCTAAACCGGAAAATAAGGCCTGTGGATTGTGAGGAGCCGACTCCCCCAGTTGAAGCAGGAAATCAGCACTAAACGAAGTTTAACTAAGTTTAGGTAAGTCTTTTCTAGCAGAAAAAGCCAATTGCGTGCAACGCCATTTGTGCAGTGTGCCCTTAGAGAGAACCTGTGTTGTAGTACACATTGGAGTGTTAGGGAGTGCGGGGAACAAAGGAGTTCCACTCCCTATCCCCTACTCCCCAATTATTTTAACCGTAGCTTGTTAGATTCCGAAGCATATAGCCAAGTCCCAGTCCAATCAACAATGCCCATACTTGCCCTGTCTGTACAAAGTGGTTAAAGGCTTTTTGCATTTGCCCTAGAACGTTTGGATCGCTAATCTGTTGAGCTAACACTGTCCAATTTACAGGAATATAACCAAGAGAGTGAAAAACTGAATTGCTAAATAAGTTCATATTTTGTAATAACACGCAAACAACGGGCAATAGTTTATTAAGTCAGCATGAGCGCCATAACACTAAAAGTTGATAGTGAGCCTAGAGCTGAATGAGTGTCTCCTGCCGTAGGGAAGGAGCGCGCTTATCACTCGGGAAGACGCTAAATGCTAACATTGACTCCGTTGGGCAAGATGACTCCACTGTCATAACCTTTACATGCTGTCAATGTCCAGCTTTACAAGCAGCTACAACTCAAAAGCTCGGGATACTTGGTATCCTCGTCACAATTATCCTTTATTTTCAATCACATCTATCCAAGACCAATTATCATTAATTTTTTTGCTCTCTAAAATTGATATATCTGACTTTATATCTCCAACTCCAAAAAGATAGTTTTCAATAGGTGTAGTGGGATTTAGTTTATAAAGCAAAGCAGTGTAATTATGCTGATCAAGACTCGTAAAAAAAACTATCACTTTATTCCGGTTCTGTTTGTTAGTAACAATATTAATTTCTCCCCCTTTATTACCACCCTGAGAAAGATGAGTGTATTGAGATGGTAATGGAAATTCATAAACTTTATGTAAAACATTATTAATATTATCTAACCATTTCATCTGTTGCGAATCGTTTGGTTTTAATGTACCTGATTCAATCATTTTAACTATTGATCCACGCTCTCCTAGATGAGAATAAAAATTCTGTAAGACAACACCGTTATGGATTGTTAACAGAACTACAATAGTGAAAAAGTTTACCAGTAAAGGAAGTATTGCTTTAGATTTATAGCGCTTATGTCGATATAATTCTTCTAAAGCAGACCGAAAAGACAACATGAATAGAATTAAAAAAAGTAGAAATACTAATAAAAAATGAAACCCTTTGTCAATAAATGTAGTGTAGTTTAATTTAAGAGAATTGAAGCAGTAAAGAAACGTATACTGTGAAGAATGAGGTAAGAATAACCCTCTTAGTAGAAGTAACAGAACACATGTCACTAAAGATAAATTCAAAAGTATAGTTGGCTGTATACGTGGATTAAGTTTAATCACTCATGACCTCACTACAGGAGTATTTATCTATACCTAATATAACAAGCTAGAATGGTTCTAAAATAAACTATATTTGCTGTAAATATAAAGATTCTACTAAGTTCGGTTACTAGTACCGCTACGTGGAGGAGTCGTGAAATTTATTCAAAAAATAATTTTCACAAAGACTCCATTGGAGCGCTATAGCTGATGACTGACGGATGAGAGCTTGTGAGCTGTTCGTAAAATCTGTCCAGCCAAAACGGCTGCACCAAAGCCGTTGTCAATATTCACCACACCGATGCCTGGAGCACAAGAATTGAGCATTGTCAAGAGGGGTGCTAATCCTCCAAAACTGGCACCGTAACCGATGCTGGTAGGAACAGCAATGACGGGGCAATCTGCCAAACCGGCAACGACACTGGGTAAAGCGCCTTCCATTCCAGCGACAACAATTAACACAGATGCTGATTCAATCACGTGGCGGTTATTTAGCAAACGGTGAATGCCCGCAACCCCGACATCCCAAAGACGCTGTACGCAGAAACCAGAAAGTTCTGCGGTAACAGCCGCTTCTTCAGCGATGGGTAAATCAGCAGTGCCAGCAGACAGAATGGCGATCGCACCGGGATACCGTGATTCAATGGTAGGAGGAGCGATAGCACAAATTCGTGCTGTTTGGTAGTAGCGCAAACCGTTCACTTTGGATAAAAGTGCTTCATAAACTGTCGGTTCTATGCGGGTTGCCATGACGACTGAGTGATGGTGGCGCATCACCTCCATAATTTGCACAATTTGATCGGGAGTTTTGCCTTGTCCCCAGATAACTTCTGGAAAACCAGTTCTCAAAGCACGATGATGATCTATTTTGGCAAAATCGCCTACAGGTTCATAAGCCAAGTTTTTGAGTTTTTCTTGCGCTGCATCTGGAGTTATGTTACCATTGGCAACACCTTCTAGGAGCGATCGCAAACTATCATCTGTCATTTGTTATTAGTCCTTTGTCAAAAGTCAAGTCAACTAATTGCTTACTTTCAGTTCAAATTTGTTCCATAAAGTTCCTGCTTGAGAACCGAGTGCAGAGAATTTGACGTTTTGGATGCGATCGCGCACTGCTACCAAAGATAAAGCATCTACCAAATAAATATAAGGCAAATACTCTTGAGATAAACGTTGTGTTTCAGCATAAATCTCTTTGCGCTTTGCTTCGTCTAACTCTTGTGCGCCTTTAATATAAAGACGGCCAATTTCTGCCTCCCAATCTGCTACCTCCCAACCAATCAGAGGTTCTTGTGATGCTTGTGGTTTCTGATTGAATGTATGCAAACCGCCCTCAGGTAACCAAACATTTGCTCCATCATTTGGTTCTACACCTCCAATCAATCCTAATAGATAACAGTCCCAGTCTAGAGTGTGAGAAATTTTGTCTACCAGGGTATTGAAGGCGATGGGGTTATAGTCAACTTGAATACCAATTTTACGCAAATCTTGCTTGATTTGCGCTCCCATCAACACGCGAGTTTTATTTTCGGCATTAGTTATTAAATTGAAACGTACAAGATTTCCCTTAGCATCTATTAACTGGTTTCTCGCATTGTATTTAAAGCCTGCATTTAATAGTAATTTTTTAGCTTTCTCTAAATTATAATCGTAAACTTTTAAACCTTGTTCAGCCGTAATGTAGTAAGGACTTTGAATCTCTATTGGTGAATTTTGCATCACACCAATACCCCGAAAAGCATTATTCAACATTGTTTTTCTGTCAATCGCATAGGCAACCGCTTGTCTAAAAGCAAGAGTATTAAACCAACGAGATTTTATCGGCTCGACTACAGGATTGCCATTTTTCCTACGACCTTTATTAAGATTAAAAGAAATAAAATTCTGACCAAATGCTGGTCCCCCATTGTATATTCTAAATTGTCCTCTTTTTTCCTCCCGTTTCAGGAGGGAGAAATTCTCTGGAGAAACTTGAACTGTATCCAAACCTCCAGAGCGAAATTGCAGGACGATTGTATCAGTCGATTCAATAATTTGCCAAACTATTCTCTCAACGTAAGGCAATTGATTTCCTTGGCTATCTTTGCGCCAATAGTAAGGATTCCGCCGAAATACTACCCGTTGACTGGGAGTATAACTTTCTATTTTGTAGGCACCGTTGACGACAATTTCACTGGGATTGGTATCCGTTTTCCAAGTTGATAGAAACTGAGGATTTCCCTTGGCATCTTTAGCTTGAACAGATGCCAGTAAAGCGTGTTTTGGCAAAATACCAATTGAACTTGTCCCTCCTCCCGAATTTGCAAAAAGGAACGGGGCAAAAGGTTCGGGGAGAATAAATTCTACGCGACGGTTGTCTATTTTGCGTATTTGGGGAAAAGCACCACTTTTCCCAATTTTCAATCCATCTTTCCAATCTGTGGGAATCTGTTTGTTGAAAATGACATCTTCATAAGTGAACATCACATCATCTACAGTCAGCGGTTCTCCATCCGACCATTTTAAACCCTCTCGTAGGGTGAAAACTAGATGTTTTTTATCATCAGAAGTTGTCCAAGATTCAGCTAGAGCAGGTTCAATTTCCCCTGTGATCCCGTTCAGGGTGGTTAGTCCTTCAGCAGTAAAGAGAAAAACATGAGGATATTCTTGATTGAAAGCGTAGTTAAACGTCTTCGGATCGCCGATATCACTCGTCACCCATTGGGAAACCTGTGCTGCCTCAGTTTTGAATTTAGCTGGGTGACAATTGGTGAGGGTAAGCTGACAAATCAGCAATAGAGTTAACGTGGATAGAATTGAAAGCCAGCGGCGACGAGAAGGGAAAGCAAAAATCATGGGTTGATGCGGGCGTTACATGCATAATATACGAGGATAAAAAACCGCTACCGAGCCAAAGAAGCCAAGAAAGAAGATAAAGGAGTTGGAGCCGCTTAACGCAAGTGGAACTAAACCAGCTTTGAGGGCTTAATTAAGCACCTTTATTTTCAGTATCTCTAAGTTCATATATATTCCAGGTGTAACCGCCAATGGAATTAAATTTTACTCCTTGAATGGTATTACGCACTGCTGCAAAATTTAGTGGATTGAACAGATAAATAAAGGGCAGATCTTCTTGTGAGATACGTTGCGTTTCGGCGTAAATAGATTTGCGCTTGATTTCATCGAACTCTCTTGCTCCGTCAATGTAGAGAGCGGCAATTTTCTTTTCCCATTCAGAAACTTCCCATCCCTCGATTGGAGGTTGTCCCTTTGGCGGTTTTTGATTGAAAACGTGAAAGTTACCTTCTACAGACCAGATATTGTTCCCATCATACGGTTCAATACCGCCAGTAATCGCTCCATACCAACAATCCCAATCCAGAGTGTTAGAAATTTTTTCTCCAATGATATTGAAGTTCAGGAAATCTAAATCAACTGTAATGCCGATTTTGCTCAAATCACGTTTAATTTTAGGTGTGATTGTGGGTGTACCGCCAGCAGACTGCATCATTGTAAAACGCACTCGATTTCCATCTGCATCTAGTAGTTGACCTCTGTTGTCGTATTTAAACCCTGCAGATAGTAAAAGTTGCTTGGCTTTTTCTGGATTGTAGTCATAGGTTTTTAGCCCTTCTTTAGGTGAAAGATAGTAAGGACTTTGGACAGAAATGGGTGAGTTTTGCGTTTCACCCAATCCTCGTAATGTGTTGTTAATAATAGTTTGGCGATCAATGCCGTAGGCTATTGCTTGTCTAAAAGCAATGTTGTTAAACCAGCGTGACTTAATCGGATCGACAAGAGGTTTTCCATTCCGACGACC
>CAZZVG010000434.1:0-5799 GCA_964657295.1 Iningainema sp.
AGGGTTACTGATAGCGATAGTAGGTGTTGTTAGCTACACAGCATTTAAAGAGAAGCAACAGAAGGAAAAAATCACACTTCAGATTAAAGAGCAAAATGACAACATTCTGCTCTTACAAGCGCTGTTAAGGGAAGGTGGGAATCATCCAACACAGATCCCAACAGGAATTTGCGATGATGCCGATTTGCAAAAACTCTTCAATAACCGCTACAAGACAACTGATATACTGGGTTGCGGGGGATTTAGTTATACTTATTTAGCTGAAGATACTCATCGTCCTGGCAAACCACTGTGTGTAGTTAAGCACTTGCAACCTGCTCGTACTGATGAAGGATTCCTCGAGATTGCTAGGCGTCTCTTTAAAACTGAAGCCGAAATTTTAGAGCTTTTAGGTCATCATAACCAGATTCCACAGTTGATGGCTTATTTTGAAGAAAAGCAGCAATTTTATTTAGTACAAGAGTATATTAAAGGACATCCATTAAATGAAGAACTGGGTCCTGGACAGCAATTTTCAGAGGCTGAAGTGATAGATTTCCTCAAAGATGTTTTGTCAGTACTCGTGTTTGTTCACAGTCATGGTGTGATCCATCGAGATATAAAACCCAGCAACTTGATGCGACGGCAAAAAGATAACCGCATTGTCGTGATTGACTTTGGTGCTGTCAAACAAATAGAGCCTAAACAGTTATACGAAAATCCTACAGTAGCAGTAGGTACTGCAGGTTATGCACCTCCCGAACAGTTTATGGGACAGCCAAGATTAAACAGCGATATTTATGCTCTAGGAATGGTTGCCATCCAAGCCTTAACCGGAACATCTCCTCGAAGCCTCGAACGAAACGAAACAACGGCAATCGTTTGGCAAAGCCCAACAACTAGCGAACCATTGGCTGCAATCATAGATAAGATGGTGTTCTATGACTTTTCCCAGCGATACCAATCGGCAGAAGAAGTTTTAGACAGTTTGGATAAGCTGTGAGTAGGAAGTGCGGTTAATGTGCCTCACGCAAAGGCGAGCCAGCACTGCAGGCGGAGAGAAGTTGCAAGGAGGGTTTCCCTCCGTAGGTGACTGGCGTCGCAAAGAAGCAAAGAAGTAAAGTTTTATTTAATAAAAAAGATACTGCTATACTGGTTAGTATAAGTGAAGCTAGGTAATTTGCTTTACTTTCGCGTCTACTGCTTTTGCTACTTAATCAGTTCAGTGCCGATAGCTTATAGCAATCGCTAAGTAAAATGACAATAATTAAAGTCAGGATGATGATGGATAGCTTATGTCATTATCCAGGGTGCTTTGATAATATTTTTCATGGTTATCCATTAGTTGAAATTTAGCTGATTTTGCTAGCTAAATCAGAGCTTAGTAGGCTACTAAGCTAAATCATGATTGCAGTCTTGCATAGGCAATTTATTGTCTGTTGCAGTTAATTAAGTCTAATTCATGCTGGGAGAGGGTTATGCTGTGTTAACTTCCACTTTCGCATGGTTTTGTCTTGCTTCCAAAGCAATTAAAGTATTTGGGATTTTAATTATGTATAATGATAATTTACCCACTCCACAAGAAATGGTAGAAAATTTTTATCATATCGTTCTTGAAAATCTCTAAACTCTTTTTGGAGTTGATTCACTCTATCTTCGAGACTACGATTTTTTATTTGTAGGCTAGAAATATCAATTTGATTGTAAATCTGAATATTTAAATTTTGAACTAAATTTTGCAATTTTGAATTTCCTGGCTTATAGTTATATGCAGCACGAATTAAATTTGCAATCCATCCCTCTGAACTTGCTGTTTCTATTAATTTAAAAACAGTATCTTGTAAACTTCCTTCACCTGCAATTACTCTTAGATTTTTCTCTAATTCAAATACCAACATTTGCTCTAAGGATGCGATATTAGGAAAAGCGTCAATTAAAGCTTCCTGTAATTGTTTACGTTGTTGACCGGATAATTGCATATGTTTAATACAAATATAAAGGCTGCCTCCTACATTGCCGGGGACATACGTGAACTGAGTGTAGGGCGATCGCTCTAGTTTAAAACAGAGTACTTGGCAAATCTTCTATTAGCAATGCTCTAAACCCAGCTTGTTGAAAATGTTCATCCGCTGTTAGCGCTTTTGTGATTCCACGCTCTTGCATAACGATAAAAGAAACACAGTCCACTAATCCCCATTCTTTATCCACCCTGGAGCAGTATAGCTGGAAAGCTTGTGTGTAAAGTTGCTCTGTCATGGGGACAATTTCAACATTCTTGTCTGCTGACAGAGATTTTAACAACTTCACTGCTGCAGTACGATATCGTTGTCTGGATAAAGAATTACCAATTTCTAAAACTACTGCTTGTGTTGTTACTAAGCGTCTTGCTGCTGCTTCTAGTAGCTCTGCCAGATGGATAGCTCTTTGATGTAAATTATCATTTTTCACAGACAAGGCAAGGGCATAGGAAGTATCAAGAAAAACCTCATTCTTCATGCTGAGTTTCCTGACCGTACAAATACTTGTCAACGTTGACAGACCAGTCAGACGGTCCGTCTAGGTTGAGCGATCGCGCAGTTTGTAGAAAGGATACAGTTTCCTGTTCCTCAGGCGTCACGGTTTCAATCGTGATCTGCACACGGGTATTTGCTGGTAGCTCAATCGGTTCCGTCGGACGGAATACTTGACCATCAAACACAGCTGCAATTTTTGAAGTCATTTTTTTCGCTGCTAGTACTTCATAAAAAATCTATCTCAAGTTGAATAGATATAGCAAAACAAAGAGCGATACGGATGTGCGCCGTTGTTTTAGACCTCTATTACAAGGACTATAACCAAATGTACCATCCCACATCAGCAATAAGGTGGCAGTCATTGACACAGAAAGGGGTTCTGCCAGTCGCTACGCTGATTTGTTCAATGCTCCACATTATATTTGGTGCAAGTCTACAATACCCACTCCACGCTAAATAGAGTTTAAACTCCCTTCATAACCAATTACCCACCAGAACATAGGGTGACCAATAGTACGGATGATCGTAGAGAGGATTTTTTAACATATTAAGTTGGGCACGCTTCAAGGCTTCTGTTTTCGAGATATTGGGTTCGTTTAACTGTTTGTAGAACTCAGTCATGATGAGAGAAGTGGCTTTGTCGTCTACTGTCCAAAGTGATGCCAAAGTACTGCGTGCTCCGGAGCGAACAGCGACTCCTGCAATTCCTAATGCGGCTCGTTGATCCCCTGCAGCAGTTGAACAAGCACTCAGAACCAGTAGCTCGATGGCACCTCGTTGATTAGTTTCTCTGGTTTTCAGTAAGCCGTTTAATTCGTTGACATTGACGTTGCCATCATAAGTCACAATATAGGTTCCTTCTGCCTTAGAGCTAAATGTCCCGTGAGTTGCCAGGTGAACCACAGGCGCACTCAACGACTTCACAGTGTTTTCAATCGCTTCTTTAGTAAATTGCTGATTAATTAGCACACGAGTATTGGAAAGTTCTAACTTGATTGCATCCAATTCCTTTCTAACATTAGGCAATGCCGGAAAATTATTGCTACCTTCGCTTAATCCACCCGCAATAATTCGCAGTTGAGTACGGGCTATGGGTTGAGGATTTAATAGCTGTAAACCGGGTGTGAGAGAAACGTTATACTTCTGGATCAAATACTGCTTTCCGTCGTGTAATGCTTCCATGGGAATATTTCCTAATGGATTGTCTAAGACAAACACCAGGTTTTTGACGTGGTGCCGTGTCAATTCAGATTCAATCGGTCGGATAATCCAGTTATATACTGTTTGGGATGGTGGCAAAAACTCATAAGTAGAGCGAGTCTCCAACTTTTGCCGCATCTCAAGGGTTGTCTTTTTAATGTCTTCTTGGCTGACAGGCATGGAGTGATGAAGTAGAATTTGATCCGGTTTTCCATTAGATGATGAAGGTAATGAAACAATCACTTCCAAGCGATCAGACAAAACTACCGGATAAATCACTGCTGCTGTGCGATCAACTTTGTCAATATTGACGCTTTTAGCGTTTATACATGCTCTGCGGAAGAAGTTGTCAAGTTCAGCCAATCGTAATGATTCTATAACATTTCTGGCTGTAGCAACATTTTTATTGGTTTGCTCATCTTGAGATTGTAAGAGTAAACTTACTAGTTCGCGATAGACTGGCTCTACTCCTTCGCGAAAAGAATATTGCACATCAGGATTGATGTTGACTAAATCGTTACGCAAAGTCCGAAGATTATCAACAGCTTTGGTATATGCAGCGATCGCTCCTGGCTGATTTCCTGTCTTCAGTATACGACCTAATTGCCATTGCCACCGATAGCCAATGTCTGGTGCGCCAATACTTTCAGCAAGTGTTAAAGCCTGTTGAGTCAGTTTCTGTGCTGACGGTAAATCCTGTGTCTGTTCGTACAGTCCCCCCAGAGTTCCTAAGGCGTATGCTTCAGCACGCTTGTCTCCCAAATTTTTCGCTTCTTTAACAGCCGTTTCGCCGAGATTGGCAATTTCAGCCCATTCTGGAGTTGTGGCTGTTTGAGCAGTCAGTCTAGGTTGCAAGCTTTTCTGATTTTTTGTGTCTTTGTCGTCTGTGTCGTGTTGGGGGCAATTCGGATTTCTTGCTACTATTGCCTCAGTTCTTTGTTTGAGACAAGCTAAAGTTTGAGTGACGTTAATCCGAGCATAAATACTCTTGTGACTAGGAGGTAAAGTTGCCAGCTGAGATTGAATTTGCGGCAATAAAATTTGAGCATCAGTCCATCGCTCCATCTGCACAAGTAGGCGCAGTTGATTCAGTTGTGCTTGTAATCGTGTAATAGGTGCGCCAGTTGCTGCAGCTTGTTCGTAATGCTCTAATGCAACAGTAGTCTCTTCTTCAATGCTATGGCTGGTATTTCGTAACGCTTGAGTCGTATTTCCCAAACTCAACTGAATTTGAGCCACTAATTCCTTTAAATTTAGTTTAGAAGCGACTTTTAAACTTTGCTCCAAAGCTTGCAAGGAACCAATACTCTCAATTTCCCGATTTGGTTTCCTCTTTTCCATTTCTCGCAAACTTTGTTGTAAAGCTTGTTGAGAATTAAACACGTTGCTAGGCTTTGCTTCTGTATTGTCCAAAATTCCTACGACTCGTAGAGCATTTCCCAAACTCAACAATCCCGTCGCTTTGATTTGAGAATCAGGCTGTTCTTGGAGCTGTTGATTGACTTGATTTAGAGTTATGAGAGCGCGACGATAAAGCCCTAATGCTTGTAGGGCTTGAGCCTGATTGATCTTACTCCCAAATTCGCCTGCTTTATCGTGGGTTTTCGTGTAGAGAGTCGTCGCCTCCATCCAACTGGCAACAGCTAACCCTGCTTGACCTTGTGCTAATTGTATCTGACCTTGAGTATTAAATGCCCGAGCGCGAATTGATAAGAATTCTTGAGAATTAGAATGATTGTTTTGTAATAATGCTAGGCTCTCTGCGATCGCCTTACTTGCTTGCGGTAACGTTCCTGTTTGCTGAGCTGCCAAAGCAACATAGTTCAATGCTAAAGCTTGATTCAGCACATCGCCTTGGGTTTTAAATGCCGCCACCGCTTGTTGCAAAACTGACTCAGCTGCAGAGAATTGTTCCGTTTGATAGAGTTTCAAGCCTTGCTGTAAGAATTGTCTAGCATCTCCTGGTTGTGCTACCAGAGATGGGATATATCGCGTTGCTACACTCTGAGGATGCTTTGCTGTATCTGAGATCAACGCCAATGAACTTGCAGTAACGGCAAATTGTGTAAGTGCAATGAGGAAGGCAAGTTTATACATAGGAGAGGGA
>CAZZVG010000435.1:0-5799 GCA_964657295.1 Iningainema sp.
CAGAAAATTTAGCTTATATCATTTATACCTCTGGCTCAACCGGAACACCAAAAGGAACAGAAGTTCCCCACCGTAGCTTGATGGGTTTTATGTTTGGGGTTGATTATATTCAACTTGATGCAGAACAGATTTGGCTACAACATTCCTCGATTTCCTGGGATGCACTAACCCTAGAACTTTGGCCACCTTTGCTTTATGGAGGGCGTTGTGTGCTTTACCCAGACAAAATTCCCACACCTGAGGACTTAAGCCGCATTATCACTGAACAAAAGGTTAATACCCTGTTTCTGACTACAGCCCTATTCAATCTCATGATTGATACGATGCCAGAAGGTTTGTTAGGAGTTAAACAACTGCTGTTTGGGGGAGAGTCCGTTTCTGTATCTCATGTTCGTCGAGCCATAGAATTATTGCCGGGAACCCAAATTATTCATGCTTATGGCCCTTCGGAATGTACAGTTTTTACCTGTTGTTACCCGATTCCTAAACAACTTGCTGAAAATGTTCGTTCAATTCCCATTGGAAAACCTATCGGTGATAGGAAAGTTTACCTGTTAGATAAAAATTTGCACAGGGTTCCGATTGCGGTTTCTGGTGAACTCTATGTGGGTGGGGCGAGTGTTGCTAGAGGTTACTTAAATCAACCAACATTAACCAGGGAAAAATTTATTCCTAATCCTTTTGTGGAGGGAGATACACTTTACAAAACAGGAGATTTAGTCCGCCGTCTTCCTGATGGGAATCTGGAATTTTTAGGTCGAATTGATACACAAGTTAAAATTCGGGGTTTTCGCATCGAATTAGCAGAAATTGAGGCGGTTTTAATTCAACACTCAAATATAAAGCAAGTCGTGGTCATTGTGCGGGAAGAGGAATTAGGGAACAAGTGCTTAGTTGCCTATCTCCTTACCAAGGAGAACCCACCAACTGCTAATACTCTGCGAAACTTCCTTAATGAAAAGCTGCCTGACTACATGATTCCCACTGCTTTTGTATTTCTTGAGGAATTTCCTCTGACTCCTAATGGTAAGATAAATCGCCGTGCTTTGCCTGCTCCAGATGCTTCCCAAAGAGGGGTTGATTTTGTTGCTCCTCGCACGCCGACTGAACAAGACTTAGCCACAATTTGGACTGAAGTTCTTCGATTAAAACAGGTTGGGATTCACGAAAACTTTTTCGAGTTGGGGGGACATTCTTTATTGGCAACCCAAGTTATTTCTCGATTAAGAGAAGCCTTGTCTCTAGATTTTCCTTTGCGTTACCTGTTTGAAAATCCAACTATTGCTGAACTTGCCCAAAAAGTGCTTGTTCAATTTGCTGATCAAGCAGAAAATGATGCCTTGGCACAGATTTTAGGGGAAGTCGATCAGTTATCAGAGGAAGAAGTAACACAACAATTACTTCTCTGAGTATTAAATTGCTTAAATCACTTTTAAAAGTTTCTCTCTGTATGTCTGTAGTTATATTCAAAAAAAACTAATTTTCAACAATAGTATTATGAGCGATTTATTAAAACGTCTTGAAAACCTTTCTCCAGAAAAGCGAGAATTAGTTCTACAAAAACTGAAAAAGCAACAGCGATCTCCACAAAATGATGGCAGCCTAACTCCCTCCCTAACACCCGGATCGCGGGAACAACCCCTTCTCCTCTCCTTTGCCCAACAAAGACTGTGGTTTCTTGATCAACTAGAAGGCGAAAAGTGTGTATATAACGTCCCGTTTTTCCGTCAACTTAGCGGATTTCTGAATAGAGCTGCTTTAGAACAAGCTATTCAAGAAATTGTTCAACGTCATGAAGTGTTACGCACCAGCTTCTCAGTTGTTGATGGATCGCCGATACAAATGATTCAAGCTCATCCCCAGCTGACAATGCAAGTGCTAGATTGGCGACAATTGACACCAGAAAACCAGTCAAGCAAAGCCCAGCAGTTAGCAACAGAAGAATTGCTACAGCCTTTTGACTTATCAAGCCCACCTTTGCTACGTGTAAAGTTGTTGCAACTGAGTAACCAATCCCATCTGCTGTTGCTCGTTATCCATCATATCGTTTGTGATGGTTGGTCAATGGAAATATTCCGCCGTGAATTGTTTACCCTATATACCGCATTTTGTGCAGGAGTTCCGTCTCCCTTACCTGAATTATCGCTGCAATATGCCGATTTCGCCCACTGGCAAAGGCAATGGTTGCAGGGAGAGGTACTCCAAAAGCAACTTAATTACTGGCAAAAACAATTAGCCGAAGTTTCACCGCTTTTAGAATTACCCACAGATGTACCCCGCCCTTCAGTTCAAAGTTTCAAGGGGCGTAGCATCTTCTTGGAACTCAATCAGGATTTAACACAGAACTTGAAGCGTTTAAGTCAGGAGTCAGGAACCACGCTGTTTATGACGTTACTGACAGCATTTACGCTCTTGCTGTCGCGCTACACTGGACAGGAGGATATTGTTGTTGGTTCTGCGATCGCCAATCGCAACCGTCGGGAAATAGAACCACTGATTGGCTTTTTTGTCAATACCCTAGCTTTGCGTACCAACCTCGTCGGGAATCCAACTTTCCGAGAATTACTTGAACGAGTAAAGCAAATAACCCTGGATGCTTACGATCATCAAGACTTACCCTTTGAGAAACTAGTCGATGAACTGGCGAAGGAGCGATCGCTTTCTCATCATCCCCTGTTTCAAGTCGCTTTTGGCTTGCAAAATGAAACCCAGCAGCAACTTGAAATTCCTGGATTAACCCTGGCCCGTTTTGAGTGGGAAAACACAACGACGCTGTTTGATTTGTCACTGATTTTCCGTGAAACTCCTCAAGGCTTGACAGGAGAATGGGAATATGCTACCGATTTGTTTGAGGCTAAAACTATCCAAAGGATGACAGGACATTTTGCAGTCTTGCTGAAGGGAATTGTCGATAATCCTCAACAACCGATCAATACTTTGCCTTTAATGACAGCAGCCGAACTGCTACAACTACAAGCCTGGAATCAAACTCAAACCAACTATCCCGATGATAAAACTTTAGTTGACTTATTTGAAGCTCAAGTTGCCAAAAACCCTGATAAAGTTGCAGTGGTGTTTGAAGGTCAAAGCTTGAGTTATCAAGAACTCAATCAAAAAGCTAATCAACAAGCGTATTATCTATTGCAACTCAAAAGGGAGCAACAATTATCTGATCACCCATTAATCGCGATTTGCATGGAGCGATCGCTGGAAATGCTCATCAGTATATTTGCTATCCTCAAAGCTGGTGGAGCTTATGTACCGATTGATCCAAGTTATCCCCAAGAACGCATTCATTTAATGCTCGAAGATAGTAATGCTGTTGTATTACTAACAACCAAATCCCTTCAAAAGCAACTTCCCCTAGAAAAACTGCAAAATACTTGTCAAGTAGTATACCTAGATGAACAAACATGGACTGCTCGCCCAACAGACAATCCTAAGCTAATCAGTATTTATGATGATTTAGCTTATATAATTTATACTTCCGGTTCTACTGGACGACCTAAAGGAGTTGCCATTGCACACTCTAGTCCGGTAGCTTTGGTAAAGTGGGCGCATTCAGTCTTTAGTGCAGAACAGCTTGCAGGTGTCTTAGCATCAACCTCAATTTGTTTTGATCTCTCCATTTTTGAAATTTTTGTTCCCCTGACTCAAGGTGGTAGTGTCATTGTGGTGGAAAATGCACTTCAACTTGAGCAAGCACGTAAGAGTACTTTACCGATAACTTTGATTAATACTGTACCGAGTGCTGCTGCGGAACTGCTGAATATGAATGCTATTCCAGCAAGTGTGCAAGTGATCAATTTAGCTGGCGAACCATTAAAAAATAGTTTGGTACAGGCTTTATATCAAACCACATCTGTAAGAGAAGTTTATAATCTGTACGGTCCTTCTGAGGACACAACTTACTCAACTTTTACAAAAGTTGCCAAAAATGCCCAGCATGAACCAACTATCGGTAAAGCGATCGCCAACACCCGCATCTATATTTTAGATGCACACAATCAACCGTTACCCCCTGGCATTCCTGGGGAACTCTGCATCGCTGGAGTTGGTTTAGCACGGGGTTATCTTAATCGTCCTGAAACTACTGCTGAAAAATTTATTGAAATTGATTTATTCGGTAAAACTGAGCGAATTTATAAAACTGGTGACTTGGCAAAATGGGGTGCTGATGGCAACCTGGAATACCTGGGGCGCATTGACGAGCAAGTGAAATTACGGGGCTTTAGAATTGAACTCGGTGAAATAGAATCAATTTTGTTACAACATCCTTCAGTCAAAGAAGCTGTTGTAATTTTATATGAAACTGATAGTAATCCCAGGTTAGTAGCATATATCACCGAAGCAGAAAAATACGTCAGTTTAGGGGGTGAAGTCAAGGAATACCTGAAAAATAGCCTGCCGAATTATATGCTTCCTAGCCAGATTATGGTGTTGGATAAGTTGCCCCTTACTCCCAACGGTAAACTAGATCGCAGAGCATTACCAGCACCAAATACAACTGCTTATACTGACTTTGAAATGCCAGTAACTCCCACAGAAGAACTACTGGCTAGTTTATGGCAAGGTTTGTTAAAAGTTCAGTCTGTTGGTCGTCGAGATAACTTCTTTGAACTGGGTGGACATTCGCTGTTGGCGACTCAATTAGTTGCCCGGATTCGTGACAGTTTTCGGGTAGAATTGCCTGTCCGCAAGATATTTGAGCAGAATGTTTTGTCTGATTTGGCGTGGGAAATTGACAAAGCCGCTTCGAGTGTCACTTTACCTCCCATCGCACCCCAGCCAGAAAATGAAGCTAAAACTCTGTCTTTTGCCCAATCAAGACTCTGGTTTTTAGCCCAGCTTGAAGGTAAAGGAACTTCTGCTACCTACAATATGCCGATCGCATTCCAACTTGATGGCAACCTAAATGTAGAGGCTCTGCGGAAGAGTTTAACTTATTTGCTGCAACGTCATACAAGTTTACGTACTTATTTTCCTGCCTTGGAGGGAGAACCGCAAGTAGTAGTTAAAAATGTAGAAGATATAGAAGTGCTGGCGATCGCCAACTTACAAGCACTCAATCCCCAGACGCAAGCGGAAACTGTACAACGTTTAGCCGATACCCATGCTCAAGAATCCTTTGACTTAAATACTGGTCCCCTGTTCAAAGCCAAACTACTGCAAAGCCAACAGAAAAATGTCCTGCTGATTAATATGCACCACATTATCAGTGATGGCTGGTCAATGGGTGTGTTTAAGCGTGAATGGGAACAGGCATATGCTGCTTATGCTGTGGGATCTGATCCGAATTTGTCACCATTGCCGATTCAGTATAGTGATTATGCGGCTTGGCAGCGCAGTTGGTTACAAGGGGAGATTTTAGAAAGCCAGGAAAATTATTGGTTTCAACAACTAGGCGATGCGCCCCGCTTGCTGGAGTTACCTACTGATCATTCCCGTCCAGCGCAACAAAGTTACCAAGGTGAGCGTGAAGAATATTGTTTGAGCAAAGAATTGACTTCATTACTCAAAATAGTGAGTCAACAACAGGGGGTAAGTTTGTTTATGACCCTGTTGACAGCTTTTAGTATCTTACTCTCCCGTTACAGTCGCCAAGAAGACATATGTATTGGTTTTCCCATTGCTAACCGTACCCATAGCTATACAGAACGGTTAATCGGCTTTTTTGTCAATACCTTAGTATTGCGGAGCAAAGTCAAGCCAGAGCAAAGCTTTAGTGACTTACTCCAACAAAGTCGTCAAACTTGCCTAGATGCCTATGCTCATCAAGATATCCCCTTTGAGTATTTG
>CAZZVG010000436.1:0-5783 GCA_964657295.1 Iningainema sp.
AAACTTATAGAACTTAGCTTAGAAAAACGTCCTGATGGCACAACACAAGTCAGAACATTTTTGGAAATGCTGGACGATAATATTGATGAAGAAATCCGTGTAGAGAGTATTTCTACAGTGGTACAAGCTTTGTTTGATGTTGGCGATCAATTGATGTGTCCTGAAGATGAACCAACAACAATTTTTGATTTTAGCAATGAGATGATTATCAGTCGTATCATATCACACTTATTATCTAAGTTGCAAGAACCAGCACGTTTTCAAGTATTAAAAGCTGCAAGTTCCCAAGGGAAAGCATTATCAATAATTGTTAATCAAGTCGAAACTTTAGCAGAGCAACAAATTCAATCTGATTCAGATGCATCAATTCTAGATGAAGTATACCTAATTAGTCCACAACACCTTGAACAACTCAAAGGAATTGTCGCCAAAAAGCAACAGGAAAAAGACGAAGAATCAGAGCTTCGGTAAATGTGACTTGACATCACGAAACTCTTAACTATGCAATATCCGTACTACAGAGATTACATTTTCAAGGCATCAATACCAGAAAAAGTATCCAGCGCTACAAACAGATTTCACAAAAACTAATTCTTTTGATAGTAGCATATATTAATTAAAGTTAATATATTGTCTCAAAGCCTCATATCTTGCCTGACACTTTGGAGTTTAGACGAATTCTACGCATTAAACCGCCAAAGTCTTATGCAGAAAGGCGTTGATGATGTGAACGGATAGATGGAAATCCGAAGTCGCGAGAACTCTTGTCAAATAAGGGTTGTAGCCTTAAAAATCACATTTAGTCTAAACTACATTCCTGAAGACTTATATTTTATCACTACTTTTTATGGACTGTATTTATTTAACAGGGATTCGCTGCTATGGATACACTGGGTATTTGCCAGAAGAACAGGTTTTGGGGCAATGGTTTGAGGTAGATGTGAGATTATGGCTAGATATCTCCGTAGCTGCCAAAAATGATGCAATTGAAGATACTGTGGATTACCGCAGTATCATTAACTCGGTACAACATTTGGTGAAGACGTCAAAGTTTAGTTTAGTGGAGACGTTAGTCATGGCGATCGCTGATAATATACTGGCATCAAGCGATCTCTTGACACAAGTCCAAGTCACTTTGAGTAAACTTGCCGCACCTATTCCAGACTTTGGTGGCAAAATTAGCATTGAAATAATCAAAACTAAGCTCAACACATAAGAAAAACCTCAACATGTAAACAAATTCTGCTCTGCTCAGAAACAGAGTAACAAATAACTACTCATTATTAACAACTGCTCGGGTAAAATTATGTTTATTCACACCCACAGTCATATAAGATTCAGCATAAAAGAGTGAAGAAACTTATAAATTAAGCAAAAATTTGAACAAGTTGAATACACATCAGCTTTAAATTCATCACAGTTATGGAACTTATTTATAGCTATTTTATGATATTTCCGATGAGAATACTTTTTAGATAAGTAAGTGGGTGGAAAAATTTACAACTATGTAACGAAATGTAAATTCTCTAAAACGGGCTTGTAGTTGCGCTTTAGCGCTCTTAACAGCAACAAACCATTTTCGGTTTATTTCCGCCCACCTACTGAAGCATTTAGTAGTCCATCAGTTTCAGGGTAAGTAAAAGTTAGGCTGACAATACAACATATAAGTAGCTAATTACTGGCAAACCAATAGTTAATTGTCAGTCAACTTATTGTGTTAGAAAATAGGTAATTAAATTTATCTTAAACTCATAAACATGATATTTTTTTAAAAAATAATTTAATTAAAAATGTATCAAACTTTGCTAAATCTTATTCATGCGTAAGGTTTAATTCATTTAGAATGAATATCATCAATTGTTTGGTTGTTTTTGTAACATCTAAGTTAGTTTTTACAAATATCTGTCATCTTAGCTACCAGTTCAATGAAAACTGATTTCTAAAGGTCGAATTTTGTAACTGATCATCTGTTGTTATGAATACCATATTCTTAGCTTGATATTACCTATGCTTTATGACTTGAATTGCCTCTGAGTTAATACAACTAAGGGATAACTTTAAGAAACGATAGCTTAATATTCGGTTAATTTACATTCAACTAAGAAGAGATTGATTATGATAGGATTATTCTCTTTACGATGCTCTTAGTAAACAGGTAGATCTCATATGCTTGCACCTAAAGTCATAGTTGTTGAGGATGAAGAAATTATAGCTTTAGAAATTACCAGTAGATTGGAAAGGCTAGGATACGATGTTTTAAAAATTACAGAATATAGTGAAGGAGTACTTAAAAAAGTAGCAGAAAGAAATCCAAATATAGTATTAATTAATCTTGGCTTGAGTGGAGAACCGAACGGTGTAGTGGCAGATATTATCCAGAAAAGCTTTCAAGTACCTGTATTATTTTTAACTAACTATTCCGAAGACCCTAAGTTACAGAAAAAGCACTTAAGAGAACCTTTCAGCTATATTCTCAAACCATTTGCTGAAAGAGATCTGCATGTTGCCATCAAAATGACTCTGTACAAGTACAAAATTGAAAAGAAATTACAGGAAGAAAAACAGAAGCTAAAGGCAATTGTTAACAGTATGGGTTCTGGAGTCATCATCACAGATACTAATAGCTGTATCCAAGCAATCAATCCAGTAGCAGAAGCACTCACAGGTTGGCAGCAAAATGAAGCATTTGGTAAAGACTTAATGGAAGTGCTAAACCTGGTTAATCAAGAGACAGGAGAAGTCATTGAAAATTTAGTCAAACAGGTGATAGAAACAGATGCAGTGATGCCAATACCAGAAAATTGCATATTAATTGCTAAAAATGGCACAAAGATACCGATTGGAGATAGTATTGCCCCAATCCGCGATAGAAATAGTAACATTACTGGTACAGTTTTAATCTTTCAAGACATTAGTCAACGAAAACAAACAGAGGCGCAACTCATCCACAATGCTTTTTATGATGCGCTGACGAAACTACCCAATCGAGTCTTATTTCAGGATCGGTTGATGCTAGCTATTGAACGTAGTAAACGGCGAAATAATTATCGATTTGCCGTTTTATTTTTAGATTTAGATGGCTTTAAAGGGATCAATGATCGTTTTGGGCATGGAATGGGCGATGATTTGTTAGTAGCAGTCTCTCGACGCTTAGAGTCTTGCTTTCGCAGTGGCGATACTGTAGCAAGATATGGCGGTGATGAGTTTGTTATTCTTCTAGATGAAATCAAAGATGTTTCCGAGGCTATCAACGTTGCTAACCGCATTCAAGACACCCTAAAGGCACCATATCATCTAAATGGACGGGAACTATTTATTTCAGCCAGTATTGGTATTGCTTTGAATAACAATGATGACGATGTACCAGAAAGCTTGTTGCAGAATGCGGATACTGCCATGTATCGCGCTAAGGAACAGGGAAAGGCTAGTTATGCCGTATTTAATTTTGAGTAACAATTAAGTAGAGCAGTGAGAATAAATACGCAACCAACACAAAACATCCTGCGTCGCTACCTAATCTCGAACACGGCATAATAGGATTCTGTGTTTCTTCCTTAAATCATGAGCATTATTGTCTTCGGCAGCATCAATATAGACTTGGTAGCAACTTCCCCCCGCTTACCAATGGCTGGAGAAACATTGCTAGGGCATAACTTTTTTCAAGTACCAGGGGGTAAAGGAGCCAATCAAGCCGTGGCATTAGCACGAATGGGAATTCCTACCCAGATGGTGGGGCGTGTTGGTGCAGATGGTTTCGGTGCAGAGCTTGTTAATAATTTGCAAGCCTCTGGTGTACAAACTCATTCTGTGTTCGTGGATGAGACAATAAGTTCTGGTGTCGCGACAATTGCAGTGGATGATACAGGTGAAAATCAAATTATAGTTATTCCTGGCGCAAATGGGCGTGTCAATCAAGAAGATGTAGATAGGTTGTTTCCGTTGCTACCAAAAGCAACAGCACTGCTTTTACAATTTGAAATTCCCCTGTCTGCTGTGGTTGCTGCAGCTAAAGCCGCACGAAAACAGGGAGTCACTGTTATTCTCGATCCCGCACCTGTGCAGGAAAATGTCCCAGAGGAACTTTACTCACTGGTAGATATAATTACGCCCAATGAAGTAGAAACACGGCAGTTGGTTGGTTTTGCAGTGGATGGAGAGGCATCGGTGAAAAAAGCAGCAGCCGTGTTACGGGAAAGAGGTGTGAAATATGCGATCGTCAAACTGGGTGCCAAGGGTGTTTTTTGTGCTACCCCAGAGGAAACCTTTTTCGTGCCTGCATTCCCAGTTCAAACAGTTGACACAACGGCTGCAGGAGATGCATTCAACGGTGGTTTGGCAGCAGCCCTTTTTGAAAGACTTTCTTTGCGCCAAGCCGTTATTTGGGGTGCGGCAGCTGGTGCAATAGCAGCCACAAAACCAGGGGCACAACCTTCACTTCCAAATCGGGCAACTTTTGATGCGTTTCTGAAAATGAGGGGAGTGGAAGACTATAGCAATTTTTAAGTAAATAAACTACGTCTTTTTTGTCTCACGCAAAGGCGACTACCGTCGCAAAGTTTCCTCACGCCCAGGCGTTTTGATTTCTACTTATATCATGTTCGATAAATGACTTATAAATAAAAGATAGGTTTGTAGTTGCGCTTTAGCGCTCTGTTGAGTGTTAATACCATTTCACGAAAATCTTGATACTATTCCCTCCCCCTACTTGCCTAAATGTATCAACTTTAAAGTGAAACGTATAAGAGCGCTGAAGCGCACGGACAGATTCTTTCGGAGGGAAACCCTCTTCCGAACTGTCCTCAACTACGAGCCTTATTGTAAGTGTTCAAACGAACATAGTATTACCTACAAACGTGGTATTATTTGACAACCAACAACATTACTCCCCAATATCTTCATTCCACAATTCGGGGTTGTTTTCGATAAACTCACTCATCATGTGTTGGCATTCGTTGAGGTTTAAATCAATGACTTCAACACCGTGAGATACCATAAATTCTTGAGCACCGGGAAAGGTTTTTGATTCTCCGGCAACAACTTTTTTAATACCAAATTGGACGACGGCTCCAGCGCACAAATAGCACGGCATTAAGGTAGAATAAAGGGTTGTACCTTTGTAGCTGCCGATTCTACCAGCGTTACGAAGGCAATCGATTTCGGCATGGGTGACAGGATCACCGTATTGCACGCGCTTATTGTGTCCTTTACCTATAATCAAGCCATCCTTGATTAAAACTGAACCAATAGGAATTCCGCCTTCAAGTCTCCCTTGTTTTGCTTGGGCGATCGCAGCTTCCATAAATTCATCCATTTTTTACTCCTTTTATGTCAAAACAACTCGTCTTAATGGATCACGACGGTGGTGTAGATGATTATCTAGCAACTATGCTACTGATGACTATGGATCACATCCAACTTCTCGGCATTGTCGTGACTCCAGCTGATTGCTATGCCGAACCGGCTGTCAGTGCCACACGCAAAATCTTGGATTTGATGGGATGTTCCCATATACCGGTTGCAGAAAGTACTGTGCGCGGTATCAACCCCTTCCCCCGCCTCTATCGCCGCGATTCATTTATCGTTGACCATCTTCCCATTCTCAATCAAAGCGAAACCATTCGTACAGCTTTGGTGGCAGAATCCGGTCAAGATTTTATGGTTCGGGTGTTGCGTGAGGCAACAAAACCAGTTACACTGATGGTTACTGGTCCCTTGACAACAGTAGCGACAGCATTAGATAAAGCACCAGAAATCAGGGCGAAAATTGAAAAAATCGTTTGGAT
>CAZZVG010000437.1:0-5778 GCA_964657295.1 Iningainema sp.
CCACCAAATCAGGCTTAATGTTAGGACACGGAGAAACGGTGGCAGAAGTCATTGAGGTGATGGTGGATTTACGCAAAGTGGAGTGTGATCGCTTGACAATCGGTCAGTATATGCGTCCTTCTTTAGAGCATCTGCCAGTACAAAAGTATTGGACACCAGCAGAATTTGACGAATTGGGCAGCATCGCTAGGACAATGGGATTTAGTCATGTCCGTTCTGGTCCTCTAGTGCGTAGTTCATATCATGCAAAAGAGTAGGGGCAGGTTTTACCGATCAAGATTAAATATGTCTATTGATTGGATAAAACCTGCCCCTACTGAAATCGGCAAAAATATATAGCAAGACTCTTGACTTTGGACAGAACAAAGCCGAAATTAGATAGACGGGATTGATTTTGTGGATTTTTGCTGAATTGCAGCATAAAGTCAACAAAAATATTTTTAACGATTTTCACATGATGACGCGACTCTTTGGTATTTGTTAAGAAGTTTTTAAATTTAGGAGAGAACGATATGACTGCTGAAGCCAAGACAGCACCAGCCAGTGCAAAAGTAGGTAAAGATGTAGCCCAAACGGGAGCTAAACCACCTTACCCGTTTCGTACCGCAGTTAGCATATTTCTACTTGCAGGAAACTTCCTGGTGGCAGCGATTTACTTCCATCTCATTAATTTTTGAGTTAGCGATTAGCGATTAGCCATCAGCTATCAGCTATCAGCGTTTATCCAGTTGAAGGGCTGATAGCTGATAGCTTACATTGTGCCTTTAAACAAACCTTTAGGACGAATGAGCAGCACTAAAATCATCAGTAATAGTGCTACACCTTGTTTATATTGGGAACCAAGTAAAGGGGTGCTAGCTTCTTGGGCAATGCCAATGATAAAAGCTGCGGCGATCGCACCGTAAGGGTTGCCAATTCCACCTAAAATGACTGAGGCAAATAGTGGTAAAATTAAAAACCAGCCCATATTCGGTCGGACAGCTGTAATCAATCCATACATACTACCACCTAAAGACGTAACGCTACCAGCAATTACCCAAGTCCAAAAAACAACTTTGTCAACATTAATACCAGAAACCTTGGCTAAATCTATGTCGTCAGCAACTGCCCTCATCGCTTTACCAATCTTGGTGTTTTGCAGTAAGTAGTGTAGTAATAAAATTGTGACAGCGGCAAGGAATAATACCAATAATTGATTTTGGGGCACCTTCAAACCAAAAACGTCTAGGGCTGGACTGATTGGCAGATTATAATTCTGATTGCTGCCGCCCCAAATAAAAATAATGCTATTACGAAGGAATAAAGCAAGACCGATAGAAATTATAATCAATGAAGTCGATGAAGCACGAATAGAACGCATCCGAGACCATAACAATATTTCTGACAAAAGCATTGCTACTACTGTTCCGACAGCAGAAAGCACCATAGACACCCAAATATTTACCCCAAAAGAATTGATAAATAGTGTAAAATAGGCTCCTAGAGTGAGAAAATCACCATGAGCAAAGTTAGACAACCGTAAAATTCCGTAGGTGAGGGTTAATCCAACAGCAGCTAAAGCAATAATGCTGCCGACGGCAATGCCATTGATGATTAATTGAGCAACTTGTAAATTCATCGCTTTCAGTAATTTCCGCAAACTAATTTGATTCAGGGATTCTGGTTTTAAAAGTTAAATTTGACACAATTAGTTTTAATTTATAAATATAGAAGTAGGGGTGTATTAAACTACATAAACCTGGTTGGTATTTTTGTAGAAAGTTAAACTTATTGAAACGGTATAGCTGTCCGGTTGACCATGCAGCAGTATTCAAGCTTAGCAGAACAGAACTCACAAGTAGATGCAACGCCAAAACTTTTGGCAACAATTCAGCAGCTTCATGCTGAGTTGTGGCTGGAACGCAGCATGAATCAGCTGCAAAACCAACTCAATGATTGTCTGATTTCGACGACTAACAATCAAGCCGCACTGGAAGCAGAAATTTTCCAAATAGTGGTGAATGAGTTAAACAGTGCGTTGCATAACACAAAAGTGGCGATCGCGATCTTTAATTCACAAGAAAACGTTGGCAAAATTAGCTATGTTTCTCGTTCTTCATCTCGACAGCGCACTGCCCATAAGGGCGTTATCGTTAGCAAAAGCAGAAAGCTGCAATTGAGACTCACTGAAAGTATAGACGTCGTTGAGTTGCAACATCTAGAAAATCAACAACCGCCGAGTGCTTGGCGGTTATCAGATAATTCGGATCAAGCGATGGGTTGGCTGATAATCGCCACATTACCAATGCTTGCGGGTGGCGATTCAATACAAGATGTAGGCGCTGAAGTCACAATGCAATTAATGGTACGTGCAGCGACACAATGCACTACAGCAATAAAACAAGTGAGAAAGATCCAATCTTTACAGCAAGTATGTCAACAGTTAAAAAGCTATAATCAAGAACTAGAGCGCACGAATCAACTCAAAAACCAGTTTCTGGCAAACACCAGTCACGAAATCCGCACACCCCTAAGTTCTGTTATTGGTTTTACCCACCTACTCTTAGCTAAAGGCTATGATCCCACGCAAGAACGTCACCAAGAGTATTTGAATA
Source organism: Iningainema sp. (assembly GCA_964657295.1). Classification (GTDB taxonomy): domain Bacteria; phylum Cyanobacteriota; class Cyanobacteriia; order Cyanobacteriales; family Nostocaceae; genus Rhizonema. The sequence goes on from CAZZVG010000437.1 coordinate 2,595, forward strand.
TTATTCAGTCTAGCGGTAAACACCTTTTGGCTCTGATTAATGATATCTTAGATCTCTCTAAAATTGAAGCTAACCAACTGGAAGTACAGTGGGAAGAAGTCAACGTGCAAACGTTGTGTCAGAATGTTTTAGCATTGGTGAAAGAGAAAGCTGCGAATAAGGGTTTGAAACTTCACCTCGATATAGATCCGAATGCAACAAACTTAGTAGCAGATTCTTTGCGATTGAAGCAAATGCTGTTAAATTTGCTTTTTAACGCTCTCAAGTTTACAACTACAGGAACTGTAGGTTTACAAGTGAAAACCAACGGTTTGTTGATGTATTTCACAGTTTGGGATACTGGTACTGGTATATCCAAAGATCACCAAGCTGGATTGTTTCAACCCTATTTCCAAATTTCTAACGACATCGTGACTCGTGAAGAAGGTACGGGTTTGGGGTTGGCGGTGACGCGGAAACTTGCTGAACTTCATGGCGGTTCAGTGGATGTGGAATCTGAACTAGCTCATGGCTCGCGTTTTACTATCATACTGCCACTAACACAGGAAGAAGAGGAGAGGACGCATTGCTGTGCGGGGGTTCCCGAATACTCGCATTCTCTACTGGCGTCTCCGTCTTCTCACTCGGGAAAAAGACTCGCTAACACTGCGCTAAGGCAAACCTCTCTCCCCTCATCCTCCTCTATCGCCACTCCTAACTCCAAAATTTTGTTATTGGAAGATGACTTACTCAACGCTCAGATGATGCAAACATATTTGGGGAAATTGGGATATCAGGTAACATGGGTAAAAAATACCGAACAAATGTGGAAATCGTTAAAACATCTACACCCAGCAGTTATTTTAATAGATATTAATCTCCCAGATTGCAATGGTTTGACAGTAGTACGGCAACTGCGAGAACATCAGCAGTATCGGAATATTCCCGTCATTGCTCAAACAGCAATGGCAATGAAAGGCGATCGCGAAATTTGTCTTGCTGCTGGTGTCAATGACTATATTTCCAAGCCGATTGATTTACCACTTTTAGCGACTATAGTTTCAAAATATAGCGACAAAGGGGAATAGTAAGTCGCTTCTCCCAAGGGGAGACGCTGCGCGAACGCTCCAAGTCAAAAGTCAAAAGTCAAAAGGAGCCAGTGCGTTGGGCGGCTCTGCCGACTTAAAGCAACTGGCGTTCAAAAGTAAGAACTCCATAAATAAATTTACTTGCTCTGCATCCCTTTTTTGTATCAGTTAGGTGCATATTCTCTGAAGTCAGAACTATTTAAACAATACTGGAGAGTGAGAACCCCCGCTCTCCAATCTTTTACAATAGAATCCGTATGGTGCATATTTTGGCTGGATAAATCATGATTTTGGCAGAAAAACTTGAGCGATTAAAAGCTTTATTTACAGAAATGGAGCAGGCTCTGATTGCTTATTCTGGTGGAGTTGATAGTACTTTGGTCGCCAAGATTGCTTATGATACTCTTGGCGATCGCGCTTTGGCTGTCACTGCTCTTTCTCCAGCACTTCTACCAGAAGACTTGGAAGATGCCGAGATTCAAGCAGCCACAATCGGGATTCCTCATAAAATCGTCAACACACACGAGATAGAAAATCCCAATTACACCTCTAACCCTGTCAACCGCTGCTATTTTTGTAAAAGTGAACTCCACGACACTCTCAAACCCTTAGCTAGAGAGTTGGGTTATCCATACGTCGTTGATGGCGTCAATGCTGATGATTTGCGTGATTATCGCCCAGGAATTCAGGCAGCACGTGAAAGAGGCGCGCGATCGCCACTTTCGGAAGTTGGTGTCACTAAAGCCGAAGTCCGTCAACTTTCACAACAACTCGGCTTACCTTGGTGGGATAAACCCGCTCAACCTTGTCTCTCGTCTCGCTTTCCCTACGGTGAAGAGATTACCATTGTTAAGTTACAACGAGTTGGGCGAGCAGAAATTTACCTCCGCAAGCTAGGCTTAAAAAATTTGCGCGTCCGCTCTATTGATGATACAGCAAGAATTGAATTACCACCAGAACAAATTAAAGATTTTGTGCTGACGACAGATTTATTGGCAGTGGTTTCCGCTTTTCAGGAGATTGGTTTTACTTACGTAACTCTAGATTTGGAGGGTTTCCGTAGCGGCAAATTGAATCAGGTGTTGTACAAATAAGATTCCCGACTTCTTAAAGAAGTCGGGAATCTTAGAAGTTGTTGCCCGATTCTCTATTGTTTAGGAGTTAAACGATGAATAAAATACTGATAAAAATTCTGATGTTTGGATTTTTACTATTATTTCTGATTTCTCCCTTCGCCAGCCTTGCTAGTTTAATGCTCTTTTTATTAGCAACAGCATTTTTATTTTTACTTGGTAGTATAATTCAAACAATTATCGATGGTAGTAAACCCAGACCTAACTCGCCTTAAAGAGTCAAGAATAAGATCCCCGACTTCGAGTAAGAAATCGGGGGTTTTATTTTTAGTTGGCATGGGAATCTTTAATCTCTTCTATTGGTTTGTTCTTTTTCGTTTCCTCGTCCCAGGAGTAGTTACATATCTTGGTACGAAGCAATGTACCCAAAGTGGCGTTAATGGCGAAAGCGAAAGAATCGGTAAAAACTAAATCCATTGTGCGGTTCATAAGTAATTTCTCTTAAACTTATTCTTTACTTCACAAGACTTACTAGCCTTTTCGGAAAGTTCCGCTCAAATTTCCTATTTTATTTTGTATACGTAAAAATAAATAAAAAAGAGATACAAGTATCTATTTCTAACGGCATAAACTTACAGTCTGGGTTTCTCCCAAACCTTGGAATTAATAATTTAAATGCTGAAAATATGAGGGTATCTGCTGTTTGGAATAGTCACTCCATTTCCGCTGCTTGTGGACTAGTATAGAGAGCGGAGAATAGCTGAAAATCTTAGCACTTTTAATTCCCTTCCGGCTATACTAGCCAATCTTCTAGGTTAGATTCTCCCCATTTTTCTGATGTCATATGTGAGGATAAAACCGCAATATAGGTTTTAGAGATGAGTTGAGAATTTCAGTACTCTATCATCTAATTGCAAACCCTCAATAACTAGAGAAATTTTATGTCCTCAAATAGCCTACTGGCGTTTTCTCAAAATTTAGCAGATACTGTAGAGCAAGCTGGACAAAATGTTGTTGCAGTGAATATTGGCAGACGGATTTCTT
>CAZZVG010000438.1:0-5776 GCA_964657295.1 Iningainema sp.
TTCATCCTGTTAAAAGATGCTGCTAGTGTGCCAATTTCATCATTAGATTTTTGTTCAAAATCAGAATTTGCTTTACCAGTGCTCACTGCTTGAGCAATCTTAGACATTTGCGTAATCGGCTTAATAACAGTCCTTTTGAGTAAGAAGTTAATTATAATAATTATGACTGCAAAAATCCCAATTAGTATGGCCATGACCAACCACCAGAACTGATGGGCACTAGCAAAAACTTTATCCGCAGGAACATAAATCAGTTGAGCAAAAATAGTTTTATGGAGTTGCCAATTAAACCCATTTTTATCTCCGTATATTGCTATTTGAGCCTTAGGTGCTCTATCTGGAGTTGAATGACATTGAAGACAGCTTGGGTTCTCAAGAATCAAAGGTCGGGCGATATATAATGTATTACCTATAGGAAGAGAGCGAAAATCTGATATTTCTTGAATGTTGGGATTTTTACTAAAGCGTTGTATAAGATCGGTTTCAAAGCTATCAGCCTTATCTCGCAAATTCGTTGGATCGAGTGCTGCTTCTTTGTAAATGAAGTCTTGATATTTTTTATTCTTGCGAAAATTTTCAAAAACTTGGCTTGCAGAGAAAGCCGCTACTGTTTGTGGAATGAATACAGAGGTTGTTTCTTGTTTAGGTGCTAAAAGAGGAATAATTTCATTAGTAGTATAGTTTCTAACAGAGAGCATAGTTTGGATAAGAATTTCTGCATTAGAAGTCACCTCATCCTTTGCTCTCCGCTCTAGTAAATTAGATAGAAAAGTACCACTCATTAAAACACCGCATATAAAAATAAGTATTAAAAGTAAGTTGAACTTATTAGCTAGTTTCAGATTTTCTAACAGTAAGTTGAACTTGTTAGCTATATTCCTATTGTTAAGCATCTTACTTAATTCACCTATATAATGATTCTTGACTATTATATTTCGACAGTTGTACCGTTTCTACGTGAAACTGCAATATATTTTTCCTCCAAGCTTACACCGTCCATCGCAAGGCATCAAGCATCCACTTAATTCTTTGGTTTTGTTGGTAGTATCCGAGATGGAGGTGAAGAAAATGGACGTATTGGAAATAGAGGTTGAGGAGGAGGTGAAGAAAATGGAGTTTGCGGAGATGGAGGTTGAGCAGATGGAGGCTGAGGAGGCGGGTTAACTTTGATAGAAAATCTTTTTGAATCCTTGCCACCAAATTTATCAGTTGCTGTTAACTCAATTATCGATGGAAGGGCTTGATTGGCTCTAATCTGTCTTGAACCTGAGGCCTCAACCTTGCCAGATAGAGAAAGTTCAACATCAATATCTTCACTGCCTTCAATTTTCCAACTAAGATTGACAGGAGTGCCATCATTAAGGACTCTCGTTGGCTCTTGACTACCGTTAAGTGTGAAAAAGACAATCTTCAACGGTTTAGGTAAGATATCAACCATGACTGGAACCGATTGAAATGGTGGTTGTGGGGGACGACTTTTGGAAAAAGCTAGTACTAGAACAGTATATTTTCCTGGTTGGGGAGTTTTCACCAGAATGTTGTCACAAGTATAAGTTAGTACTTTTTCTTCTTGCGGCTTACACAAATTTTTGCTTCCATCGGTTGATAACCCAGGTTTTTGCGTAGCCGCTAGTGAAGATAACGGTATAAGTTGACCACTACTAAACTTAAACTTTTCTAGCAGAGTTTGCGTCCCCTCTTTTTGGCTAATAATTTGCAACTGCCAGAGATTGTCTGGATTCCGAATTCCCCAACTCAAACGCATCACATCGCCTACTTGATATTGATTCTTGTCAGGATGAAAATTAGTGACCTTTGGTGCTGGTTTTTGATTTATTTTAACTTTAAGGGAAGAAACTTTTTCTTGTTTGGAGGGGGAAATAGCTGTTAGTGTAAAAGTATAATCACCTGGCAGCGTGACACCACTATTATAATTAGCACATAATAATATGGGTTGTTGATTTGGGCACAGATCCTTTTGTTTGAAGTTAATATCTTGGGACGTAGTGGGAACTGGTCCGTCTATCTTTAGCTGTAGCTTTAAAAGTTCTTGAGAATTGCTAACTTGCCAGTTGAGGAGAACTCTATCTCCCTCAATGTAATTGTTACTATCTGAAGTAAAACTATCAATTTTTGGGGAAGCAGGGGGTTTAAAAAACTGCCACCAAATTAGGAAAGATAACCCTAAGAGTGATCCGAGAACTGCTAAGACAACTAGAACCAGTTGCCACCAAGGGCGGGCATTCCATATCAAAGATCCGCGAGGTAAATTTTCAGGCAGAGGTAAACTTTCTTTGTCTTGCAAGTCCACCACAAAATTGAGATTCAAACCAGATCCAATCAACTGTCTTTGCCACCAAGGTCTAGGTTTTACCGTCAAATTGACTTTAGAGCTTCTACTAGGTAATACTCGTATTTCATGAGGCTCACATTGATAAGTGTACAGTTGGCGTTCATCTCGACTTTTAATTCCAACCCTCAGTTCGCGTGGAGTGTTACCTTGGTTAGTGAGCTTAATCTCGTACTGACCAGAAGCCTGACTAACTTTTCCCAACAAGGTATTTAGTTCCACATTCAAGCGATTGATGATCGGAATTTGGATGTAGAACAAGTCTAGTAGCACTAGATCTGGAGAGTTATCAGAACGCAAGCGGATTGTCGGAGAGTAACTACCTGCAAATACACTTGTAGGAGGATGGAATATTACCCAAATTTGACCTTGAGAATTAGGATTAAGTTCTAACCCACTCGGTCCTGACAGCAAACCTGATCCTTCCAACCCAGTTATCAGATAACGAATAGTGAACCAATCTTCTTCTAAATCTGGGCAAGTTAGGTAGAAGCGATCAACCCTGTCCGAACGATTGTTAACTGTCACTTCTACCTGCAAAGGTTCACCTGGCTTAAGAATTGCCGCCTTAGTGGGATTTGTCGCAGGTTTGAGAGAAAAAGTGGGGTCTTTGACCCGAATCACAGTATTCTCTCTCAACATTACCTTGAGTTGACGTGGATACTGTATGGGTGTATCTTCGGGAAAATGCTCTGGAGCGTCTACAACTAGGGTGTAATCATAAGTTCCGGGGAGGGCATCAACTGGGATCTCAAACTGGAATGTTAACTCACTACTTTGTTGGGGAGCAAGTGCCAACCGCTCTTGGAGATTTTGACACCACTGGCGTATGGTTTCAGAGGCTTCATCAAAAAACACATCAATGACAGCACTCTGGTTGCTTTGATTGCTGATGACGACATAAAGTTCAAGGGTATCTCCTGCCATTCCGGATTGAAGATCTGGTGGGTCGATAATTACCGAAAGTGGACTTGGTTGAATTTGCATAGCATCTACTCGCTTATTTTCTGATAACGTGGAGTTTTACCTGGAAATCATCACCACCACTTACGACCATAGTTCCTTGATTATCTTTTATTTCAGCAATACTATTGATTTTGGCGGTTCCTGGATCGCTCACCTGAATTTTTGCTCCAGTGCGATCTAGTGTTTTCTTGGGGGTTAAAGACCAAACGATTATTTGTCCGTCACCACTAGCACTGATCAGCTTGTTGCCATCGGCATCGAAGGTGATACTGTATACATCTGTTTGCGCTGCTTGCCACTTATCTAGGGGTTTACAATGGTTGTTAACAATTCGGCATTGGTCTAAGTCCCAGATTGCAATGTAACCATTGTTATCAGAGGTGGCTAATATATGAGACCCGGGTGCAAAGGCGACACTCCAAACATAGTCATTATCACCCCCATTTAACTCTGGTGCTATTAATTGCCTTTGACTAGTGGTGGGCTTACTTGGATCGAGAAGGATCACACGCTGAAAATTACCAGCACTCACCAGAATTGACTCATCCTGACTCAAGGCTAAAGACCGGATTTGAGATTGTCCTAAATCGATAACTTGCAAATCTGCCGATCTAAATTTCGTACCCGGTCCCGGTCTTTTCCACAACCGTAGTTTACCATGACCGTGTCCGCTAAATAACTTACGAGAGTCTTCAGTAAAGACGAGAGCAAAAACGCGATCGCTTGTAGTGTCTCCTTGATCTTTAAGTGTACCTACCTGTTCCCGTGTCCGCACATTCCACAATTGAATTTCGCCATTTGCCAAGCCAGCAGCAATGATGTCTTGATCTTTTGGTACAAGCGCCAAGGTGAAGACAGGTTGACCCGTGACTGCCAATAAACCCTTAGGATTAGGCTTATGACCATTGCAGGGAGTATTAATAGAGCTTTCTGCCATTCCTTTCGGTTCTAAATGGTCTTTATTCACCGACCAAAGGCGCATTGTGCAGTCATCTGAACCACTGACAACAGAGAAAGAATCGCCACTAAAACGGACAGCATTTACAAAATCAGTATGTGAAACAGGTTTTGGTATAAGCCACAACAGTAATAGGGCGATCAGTAATGCCAGTATTGCCAGCAGTAACCAGAGGGGTATTTTGGGAAAAACCTGTAATTCCAGAGTTTGAGTCGCGGGATCTGTACTACCCAAACGCCCATCTGATAGAAGGGCTTTGACTTCCAGCCAGAAAATCCTTCTTAGTCCTATCCAAGGACGTTTTGTAGTTGCTGTTAAAAGAACTTTAATTGTCTCTCCCAAACCTACGTCGGCATTTTCTGGAACAACTTTATAAGTAAATTTTTGTTGTTGTCTACCTTGAATTTGGATATTAACTTGCTGTCGCAGATTACTTGTATTCTTGAACAATAGTTGAAATGACGCTGAGTTCGACTTCCAAGCGGGCAACCAGCCACCACTAATCGGAATCGTCTGTTTTTGTGGCGCAACGCTAAATTCCATAAAGCCTATTGGCAAGACTTCAAGAATGCCTTCAGCTTGAGTCGGAAGACTATCGCGACTAGTCGCATTGACAACAAAAGGGTAGTCTTGGCTGGGCGCTTGGATCGTCACTGGAGGTTGACATTGAAACTTAGTCTCCACATGACTGCTGGGATCTAACCGTAACCGTCGTTCTGCACCATTAAGCAGCCATGAAGTTGCAATACCTTCAAAACGAAGCACTGCCTCCACAGATTGGCGACTTAAATTACGTACTCGTACTGGAATTTCAGTAGAATTACGAGGATAGACTTGGAAGCGCTGGATCGGCAACTCCACAATCAAAAGTCCAGGTGTTGTACCTGGCTCAACCATCAACCGTACCAACAGTTTGCGTTCTTCCCGTAACTGAGGTGAAAAGATTCTCACCGTGAGGTTAATGGTACCGACAAAAGCAGGCAGGGGTGTATCAAAAATCTCAATCTGGAATTGCGTGACACCGCCAGGAGGTTTAGCTGCTGCTACTTCTGGTGTAAGACGATACCATAAAGACCCCGAACTGCGACTAGCCCCAGCTGCTAAAACTTCGAGTTGAAAAGTAGCAAACTCGTCACTGCCATTCACCACAGTCACTTCAAAAGAGGCTGGCTGACCACCTGTTTTAAATGTAACATTTTGAGTCGAAAGACTAGCATTAATAATACGATTTTCCATATGCCATTAGGCTATTCTTGGCAGTCCACCAATGGGTTGTTGCCACTAACTATATTATGATCTCACCTAAAATTCCCTTAATCCCTTAGACATTAGTAGAATTTTATTGAAGCCGGTGGCGATGATCGCACGAGTCTATACCACCACGACTAGTTGCCCATTGTTAACCAGTAATCCTTCAGTAGTAATAGTTGGAGCTATCAAGTTAATATCGGTTGCCGCTTCAATAGTTACCGCAGGTGCTACCAAGTTAATATCAATTGCCG